>NZ_CP101826.1:17500-241318 GCF_024498335.1 Halobellus inordinatus | reverse complement strand
GATCACGAGTACCTTCATACAGCGCCCACCCACCCAAAGACTGTATGAGGGCGTGACCATCCTTGAATCCACGCCGTCGTACGGATGTAGGAGTCCAGTGACTGGGGTTTCTTTCCATTAATGCGACTAGGCCTTCTCCGTCCTTGTAGGGGTCCCCCTGTCCATCTTCGATACTGGACCACGAGGGATCGGATGGTGTCAAGGATAGCGAAGCCATTTGGAGTCGATGTTCGACTGTGGGTACCAATGTTAAATGAGTTGATGTGCCCCCCTACTACGAACGGACCTGATCTAGAATTGTCATTTACGTAGACAGCGAAACTCATCGGCTTTCCTCCGAAGGGTTAATTCGCGGCAGTACTGAGAGCTGCCACCACAGGCGCAGAAGTTGGCTTCCCATAGTGAAGACAGCAGGTGCCGGATGGACTGCTGAATCTTCCTTGGAGCTCCATTCAACAGGGAACTCTCGAATCCGATAACCGGCATACTGTGCCCGTACCAAGACCTCCGTGTCCCAGAACCAGTGGGTGGCCTCCACCTCGGCGACCAGGGTATCGATTACTTCTTGGTCAAATGCTTTGAATCCACATTGGTGATCTCGAATCGGAGAACGTAGAAATAATCTGGCCAGCAGATTGTATCCTCGACTTAGAATATCTCGTTTGAGGGGCCGTTCGGCCTCGAAATCACGTATTAACCGTGACCCGATGGCAATGTCGTGCTCACCCGAACGAACACTTTCAACCAGTTCCTTGAGGTATCGCAGATCGGTAGCTACGTCTGTGTCGAAATAAACTAATATGTCACCGCTGGCCTCATTGAACGCTTGTTCCAGCGCTTTTCCCTTATCGAGACGCTTGCTACTATGTATATGTTGTATCCTGTTATCTTCTTCGGCCATTTGCCAGGCCAATTCAGGAGTTCGATCGTCACAGCCATCCTCAATAATTATGATCTCGTACCTTCCGGCTGGGAGAAACGAGGATAGCGTCTCAATGGTATCCGAAACCGCTTGTTGGATCGTCCGCTCCTCATTGTATGCAGGGAGGACAACGCTAACCTCAACCGTCTGATCCTCTCGAGGGGAGACGTTAGTCGAGAACTCCGTCTTTAGCTTATGACCGCCTTGATGGGTTGCTTTTTCTTCCGAATCGCCGTTCTTAGTGGTGCGTCCTTGGACAAGTAATTCATTTATTGTTCTATCTTTCCATATTCGTTGACCGAGGCTAGGCCTATGCTCGGTCGAGGGGTTGCCGTCGGGCATAGTTGAAGTGATCGTCGAGGGACCCCAACCACGGCGTTCACCCCCGTGGCATCACCCCACGATGATCAAATAGAGATATCAGCCGTTTCTGCATTTGTTATAGTGTATCATATAGATCTCCCCCCGCGGTAATAAAAGTCAAATAAAAAACATTGCCTATTCAACCTTTATCTATGGTATGTAGTTCCAAGAGGGCCAATTACGGCAAGTAAGGCCTGCTGAACAGGCTCTATTTTCTCCATTACTAGCGACTAGAACAGATACTCTCAACATCACCTCTACTAATTAGGGAGAATTTTCCACCTGTCCTGGACGTATATTTTGATGTTCGAACTATCCTGACAGATGATTGTTGGATCTGGTTACTGGCACGGGAGACCTTAATCACAGTGGTGAACGCCGTGGCATCATCTCCGCCTGGAAGTGTCCAGCAGAGGAATCTGTGCTTTCAAGTCAGTACTGATTGGGATTAAATTGGCAGACCTCTGTATGCAGCACGCTTCGAAGAATGGCTCCCGACACTGCTAGAAGGCCTGACGGCCAATAGGACCACCTACCAAACGGCTGGCCCAGCCAGAAAGATGTCGCACCGATAGGTGTTTCGTTGTCTATCGCAGTGACGCGATCGCTTGGTCCTCTCTCACTCAGACGGGCTCTGACTGCCCTGGAGTTGTGTCTGTCCCCCAACGAGCGTTGCGTTCAGGTTGACATCCTCGATCTGACACTCCTCATCGACGATACTCCGCCGGATGGTGGCGTTCGTCACCGTCTTCTCCGGGAACACGACGCTCGATTCCACTATCGAGTCACCCACCGCTGCGCCCGACATCACGTGGACATTGTCGCCGATCGCTGCTGACTCGATTGTGGCATCCTCAGCGATGTGCGTCTCGCCGTCCAGGTGCCACTCAACGGCATCCAGATAGCTTTCTGGCGTGCCGATGTCGAACCACGCACCATCGAACGTAAAGGCGTAGACGTCGTCGCGTGACTGCAGCCACTGGATGAACCAGCCGGGCTCGTCAGGATTCTCGCCGTCTGCTAAATACGTCTCGAACAGTGGAATAGTCGCGGCCGGGAATGCATAGCAGGCGATCGAGACAAGCGTGCTGTTTGGCTCGCTCGGCTTCTCTTGGAAGTCGACAACGCGGTCACCGTCCAGCTCAACGAGTCCGTATGATTTCGCGCGCTCGGTCGAACCAACATCGTAGGCTGCGAGTGTCGTTGCGCTGTGTGTCTCGAAGTGGTCGATGAACTCGCTGATATCGAAACTGATCAGGTTGTCACCGGCGATGACGAGAAAGTCGTCGTCGATCCCTTCACGCTCTAGCAACTGAGCGAGAGCACCTACAACGCCGAACTTCTCGTCTTCGGCTGTCGTCTCCTCAACCGAGATGGTTGCTTTCTCATATGCCGCGGCATCAAGATAGGCTTCAAAATCGCTGGCAAACCGTTCGTTAGTGCTGATGTATACCTCTGAGATACGGGCATCGGCTTCGAGATCCGCAAGTACAGTGTCGATGACTGTCTCCTCGCCAATTGGGAGAAACATCTTGGGACGTTCTTTGGTTACGGGCCACAGTCGCGTCGCATAACCGCCTGCCAGCACGATGGCTTGCATACGTCCTGCTTCGCTTCTCGTGTCAAATCGATTTTGACTCACGTGTGTCTTCGCTCTTGCGGTGGTTCTGCGCAACGACTCGTGCGAGGTCTGACGGTTGTGTGATGGATAATTTTGTCCGTCGCTTGCGGTGCGGTTCGTGTGCTGAATTCTGTGTGGGGCCTCAATTCCAACGTACTTTCTTGCAGATCCTGTCGTCGATATATTGCACCGGTCCTTTGTACTGCGTAGGCACGCCCATCAATCGGTACGTATTTGCCGCGCTGCTGACGTGTCTCCAGTATGGAAGACAAGCGCGTTCTTGTCACTGGTGGTGCTGGCTTCATTGGCTCGAATCTTGCGAATCATCTGGCTGCAGATAACGATGTCATCGCCGTTGACGATCTGTATCTTGGTACGCCCGAAAATCTGGATGAACAAGTCGAATTCCACGACCTGAGCGTTCTTGATGATGATCTCCCGACTACCGACGTTGATGTGGTGTTTCACCTTGCGGCGCTATCCTCGTACAAGATGCACGAGGAGAACCCAACCAAAGGCGCTCGTGTGAACATCGAGGGATTCGTCAACACGGTCGAGCAGGCGCGTGCAGACGGCTGTGACACAGTGGTGTATGCAACGACCTCCTCGATTTATGGCTCTCGTACAGAACCGTCTCCTGAATCACTGCCTGTCGAAGCGCGAACGGGCTATGAGGCGTCCAAATTGGCCCGCGAGCGGTACGCCGAGTACTTCCACCACCACTACGATATGCAACTCGCGGGACTGCGATTCTTCTCCGTGTATCAGGGCTTCGGCGGTGCCGAAGAGCACAAAGGCGAGTTCGCTAATACAGTGGCGCAGTTTGCCCATCAGATCGCGAATGGAGAGTCACCTGAACTATTCGGCGATGGCTCTCAAACTCGGGACTTCACCCACGTCGACGACATTGTTCGAGGACTCGAGTTGGCGGCTGAGGAGCGACTGCAGGGCGTCTACAACCTAGGCACGGGCGAGAGCTATGACTTCAACACAATGGTCGAGATGATCAACGACGTGCTGGGGACCGATGTGGAACCCGAATATATCGAGAATCCCTTCGAGGTGTATGTCCACGACACCAAGGCTGATTACTCGAAGATACACGAGGCCACGGGCTGGGAACCCGAGATTAGTTTCGCGGAGGGTGTCGAACGGGTTTGTGAGCCGTATCTGTAGGTTGGATTGTGAAGTAAGGTTTCGAGTGGACCTGTTTTGATAACGCGGTGGCATTTGGCTGAGACACACCAGCGTTTCAAGTGAATTCTGACGTAGCTTCGTGATCCACGGTGTGTGCAGACACTCATCTGCGTCTTCTTTGGGTTGTATCGGCACTCTCTGACCTCTATTGATGTTTCAAGATCGGGGAGGTTGGCAAACGAGACAATCTCTGGGGCTCTGGATTGGAGGCTCACTTGGGCAGCTCTCGCTAGAAGACAGACGAACTGTACTCTTCGCGTGCGCCTTGTGCAACGCAAAAGATAAACGAAACGGACTCGCACATCGGTGGCTGCAGGACTACGCCGGCCACTCGTGCTTTCGCCAGTCTGTGCCAGCGACTCCACAACTTCTTTTACCTATAGGGTAATTACATCTAATTACAGATGGAAATTCAGTCCCCTGTCTGGCGATTTGATGCTGCCCTCCTTGGAATGGGCGTGTGTTTGGTCGCTGGTCTTCTCGCTGGGTTCTGGTCTGCTCTGCCACTCTATGTGGCTAGTAGCCACGCCGCTGTGGCCGCCGCAGCACTCGGTATCGCCGTGACGCTCCACGAGTTTTGACGAGCACCGATCTTGGTAGCACGATAGGGAGCGAATGTAGGCGTGTCCGCGGATTCACGTTAATCTCAGTACCTCACAAAGGCAAGCAGATCCACGATGTGATTGACGACCTCTCGCGGAAGTACATCGACGTGGCGGTCGAAGCAGAGTTCAAGCGCGGGCCGTACAACGGGACGCGATCGCTGGACACAAAGCGGTTCTGCGTCGTCGGCGTCCTCGTCGCGGACGCCGACGACTACCATTTGTACATCACGAATCTGCCGCGAGACGAGTTCCTGCCGGAGGATCTATCGACCCTGTATCGGTGTCGGTGGGAGGTAGAAACGTTGTTCCGTGAGCTGTTGGATCTGGTCACCGAGCAGGCTGACGATGAGATCGTGTTTCCGCCGGAACGCTGGGCGGCGACCTTCCGGTCGCACGCCCAGCTTATCCTCCACGAACTCGGTGAATACCTTGGCTACTCGCCACCGCCATTGCTGGAGCGGCTGATCGAGGATGCTCAGAAGATCCACCAACAACGACCGATCTTACAAGAGACGCTCGCTACCGCTACACAACCGGGGTGTGAGTCTTAGCTAAAGACGAATGCTCTCCTTTGTTTTCCGCTCTCGGAAGATGAGTGTGCTGTTGCCGAGTAGTCCGTAGAACCCGATGGTTTTCCAGGGAACTGCCACCATCGGTTTGTCGATTTCCACGGTTCGGTCATACGACCACATCCGTTGAGAGTTCTCGAACGGCTGTGGCCACGATACATCAAGGAACCCGAGGACGAGTGGCTCATCATTGTCTTTCGCGAGCGCCTCTCCCAGGCGCTCGCGAAAATCCTCCTCCGCATCAGGCGGTTGCCGCGAATCCATCGGTCGGGGCTTGGCATACTGCATCCCGTCTGCGCGGAGAATGCGTGCTAAGTGAGCACGGTCGTAGGAGACGCCGTAGCGCTCCCACAGAAGGTCGTCAATCTCCTGTGGTGTCCAGGGTTGGCCCTCCTCAAGGAGTGTGAAGAACTCCTCGAACTGGTCAGGAGAGAGCTTCGCGGGGCGGCCGCCCGCGAAGCTCGGGCGGAGTCCGTCAACACCATCTTCATTCCATTCTGCGAGCCATCGATAACCAGTAAACCGTGAGACACCAACACGCTGAGCTGCTATTTTTGTTGAGTCACCGAAATAGAGATTCTTGATGAAACAGAGGCGCCGGACGAGACGTGTCTCGTCCGCCTTCTGGGCATCATTAATAGCCGTATCAAGTTGCTCTCCCGACAGTTTCCTCACCACTTCTATCCGACGACCTGTCGTCATTACGTTCTCTTACGCTCTCTGAAAGCACAAACATAGCGCTGACCACTCCCGCGAGGGCCGTCCCCGCAAACCGACCTTCTGACGACCGGTTCTACCGGTAGTCACCGAGCAAGCGTCTCCACAAGTGGCAACGCTGTCGTTGTCGGAGGCTGACCGCCGCCGACAGCGACAGCGCCGCCTTCGATCAGCGTTGCTCACTCGCGATCGATGACTCACCACAACAGAACAGGTGGCTCAGCTCACGCTAACTGGCGATGCTTTGTGAGGTACTGATGTTTCGCCAAATTCACACACTTCAATGCCAAATACTGGTTCGCGTCGTCACTATTGGGGTGAAAATAGAGTATCCGAGACGGTCGTCGATTTTCTGAGCTATTTTTTGGTCTTCTTTCGAAAACCCATGTGTAATGCGCAAACTCAAAATATAACTTAATATAATTACTAATGGTAATAAGATACCTGTTTTTATATCCCCTAATCCTTGAAGTACCACTAGAAAACCTACCATCACAGGCACACAACCTGCAATCCAAACTCGAAATAATTGAGAGTTTAGTGCACTGATTGAACGTAATAAATATATTTCAACTACGCCGACAAAACCGGTTATAGTAAGCGCAACCCCTGTTGCAAACCCGGCCCCCTGGATTCCGAATCGAGGAACAAGAACCAAGTCTAAAACTCCGTTCACACTTACTAAAATGAGTGTATTTAGGAGCGTGAGCCGGGTGTGGCCGAGTCCCTCCAACATCATACCTTCGGGGCCGAATGAAGCATTAATGAGATAACCAAGTACAAGCGCTACTAGGGCGGTACTTGCGAGTGTATATTGCTCGGTGAATAAGATGGAGAGATATGTGTTTGGTGCTAGAAGTAATGTAATTGCGATTGGTAGTGTGAGCATTGTGATCCATCGAGTAGCCAGTTGGTATCGTTTCTTGAGAACTAAGTCGTCTGACTGGCTTTCAGAAATCATAGGCTTGAAAATAGGGGCGATTGAATTAAGTACTATCAGTAAATTCCCAGCCAATAAATAGGCAACTCGATATTGGCCGACCTCAGCCGAGCCCCAAAAGTACCCTATTATAAAATAATCTATTTGACCAACCAGTAAGTATATCGCCCCTGCTAGGACCAACGGGATGGCATAAGAGAGTAACCCTCTATTTGAGACATCGTCCGATTCTTTTCGCATCCAATCAACTTGTATAAAAATGATAATCAATCCAAATATCACTGAAAAAACTAAGCCCAAAAGGTACCCCCCTATCAACCCGAATACTCCCGCACCCATAGATATTAGTGCAGTTGCAACCAGAATACGCGAAAGTGGATTGATAGTGTCTTTCATTACTACTCTGTATTCCATTTTCTTGATACTATTGAAAAATGCAGTTAGTGTGCGAAGGAGAGTTTGTAACGGAAGTAATAATGCGAAATAAAATAAAACTCTTTCAAGTAGGGGCTCGGAAAATAATGTCGCTAATTCGTCTTTCAAGAGAAGTAATATAACCGTCCCAATTATGGACATTCCTACCCCAATTGAAAGAGTATTTTGAAGCGTTTTCTTTGCTTTCCCAAATTGAGAAGAACTCAAATACTGCGGTACAAAATAGTCAATTGAACGGTATATACTAAGGCTAGCGATTCCCTGTGCAAATAAAACTATTGAGAGTCCGAGTGTGAAGATGCCGTATTCTGATGGGGTTACTAAACGAGTTGCTATAGCGACGAAACCAAAACCCAATCCGTTTCTGAGGATATTTCCTAATAGCGCAACTCCTCCTTGGGAGGCCATAGTTAGAACGCCCTCATCTGTTTCACTCATCTCTATAACTCTGAACTGTTTACCTCACTTTTAGTTATAACCCTTTCATAGGATTCTACTGTAATCTCAGTCAATTTCTCGTATGTCTGCGAGTTAGCGTATTCCAGCATTGACTCTTGATTATACACTTCATCTGGGTCGGAAACTACTGTTTCAATTGCTTGGCAAAGACTATCTTCGGATTCTGGCTCAAAGGTCTCTCCAAGGTCCCACTTATTAACCAGTGCGGAAAATGTGCCGAAGTCAGGAGCAATAAGAGGTCGTCCTGAACCACACGCCTTTTGGAATACTCCACTGGTTCGAAATTTCCCAAATGATTTCTGATAGGGAAGGACAAATGCATCCGCCGCCAAGAAGTAGAGCGGGATCTCATCTTGAGGAACAAATTCAAGTACTGGAATCATATTGATTCGGTCATTCTGTATCCCCTGTTGTATCTGTTCCTTGTCAACTTCGACTGGTTTTCCAGCGAGTATGACTGTTATGCTGTCTCCTTTGTATTCAGAAAGGGCTCTGAGAAGAAATTCGACACCCTTGGCTGCTCTCATCACACCAAAAAAAGTTAAGACAAAATCGTCTGCCGGAATATTGAGTTTCTTTCGAGCATCCACTTTATCTATCTTCTTTCTATGAAAGGGGTCAACTGGATCTGGAATTTTAGTTAACGTGTCTTCCTTGATGGTTGTTGATTTTGCTACACTATCCATTCCTAATGGTGAGGCAACGAATATTTCGTCAACAACACGGTCACTAGCAACACGTTCTAAATTCAAATAATTCCAAGGCCCTCGACGCGACAAGATGTCTGGAACCAATTTTGACAATACTCTATGTAAGTTGGTTTCGATACAAAACTTAGATAACTTATTCCGTCGATCACTTTGCACTCGAAAAAATGAACCATTAATCGTTGCCACGACAGCTGGGCTTACGTCTTTCCCATACCTATGTAGTTCTTTGAGTATATCATCTGCATGGAGAAGGTGGACTACATCATAATCACTGTTATTAACATAGTCAAATAGTTCATCTATAATCTGATCCCGCGGGTTTTCGATTGCTCGCTGAATATGGTTTACCACCCCATTTGAGTTAATTTGTTTGGAAAGTGATGTTTCCTCATAGAGATATTCAATTTCCTCTGGGTCAAAATAATCCGTATGCTGTTCGGCTTTTGTAGTAGTAAGAAACTTGATTGTTGATTCAGGATAGTGATTCCTTACCCCCTGAAGAAGTCTAGATCCATATTCAAGGTGGTGACCACTCCGTGTGTGCATATCAAAGAGAAGTATCTCCATCTGTAACTTGTGAGGAAGGCTTTATGGTATAAATATGTCTTGTTTTGTCAAAGCAGAAAGGCAAGGTTGGTAGTCTCTAAGTAAAAGTAGAGATTTGTAAAAAAATTGAAAGTTGCGACACGGTCAAACACATCTGATATTAGTTGAAATCAGCCATATTCTTTAACGAGCCGCCGACTATCAGAAAAATTTCTGAGTATGGAAGTGGTTATAAGTGCTCTGTTGAAGAGCGATCTATTCAGCCGATATCACGGGTTTAGAAGGATGAAGCCGAGGAATTCGATTCTTGCCTATGGAAGTCGACCTCCTCGACTTCGTTGAGCAGTGTCGTGACCTAGCTACTTGACTTCGCACGTTATGCTGTTGGAGCGCGTGGGACGTACGTGAACCGTTGATGCTGCCAATCACGTCGTTCCTGTCGTGTACTGAGCCAATCGATCAGTTCAAGTGTTTCTCAACGCGGCAGAAACACCACGCCAAAACCTACGTGACAGGTCTTGTTGCGGCCAGCAACAAGACCGTTCAAGGCATCTCGAATATCGTTCTCCCGGCCAAGAGCGAACGTGCATTGAACAAGTTCCTCACCGAGTACGACTGGGACGAAGATCAGCTCAACAGAGAACGCCTTGATCTGCTCCAACAAGCCGATGACACGAGATGGAGCAGTGAAGGTGTCGTCATCATCGACGACACCTTCACGCACAAAACGGGCAAGAAAATCCCCCACGCAGGGAAATACTACGACCACGGTATCCACAGCTACATCTGGGGGCAGAACATCGTCTACGCGCTTTACGCCGACGAGAAAACCACCTACCCACTCGGCTTCCGCCTCTACAAGAAAAACGACAAACGCCGGATTGAACTCGCTATCGACCTCGTTGACGAACTCATCGAGATAGGTGTCCCGGCGGACACCTATCTCTTCGATATGTTCTACAGTACCGAGGAGTTCGTCACTCATCTCGAAGGGTACGGGAAAGAGTGGGTTTCAGCCGTCAAAAGCAATACACGCGTCACCTATAGTGGTGACCGAATCCGTGTCGATGCGCTGGCCGAGCGCATCGACACAGTCCCACGAACCGTCAACGGCGACATCTATCACATCTGGACACAGAAACGTGAAGTCGGTCGGCTTGGGGAGGTAAAGCTCCTGATCACTGAGAAAGAATCAAGCGACGAAGACGAGGAACCGAGCGTGAAGTACATCGTGTCGAACAAGATCGACGCGCCAGCGAGCCATCTCATCGAAATGTACGCGATGAGATGGCGAGTGGAGACGTTCTTCAGGGACACCAAGCAGGACCTTGGTTTTGGAGACTGCGAGTTACGGCATACCGCAGGTGCCAGTCGGCACTGGCACCTGCTGATGCTGGCCTACAGTCTCCTCAAGTTCGGTGCTGCACACAGCGCCCTTGGAACGATTCTCGGACACGCGAGTTCACTCCGAAACGACGTCAAACGATCCTTCCGCGAAAGCGTTCAGAATCTTCTCTCCTGGGCACTCACCAGTCCAGATCGCAGCATCGACGAGCTAATGCAACAAATCGATGGGATGTTCGTCTAACGTGCGAAGTCAAGTAGCTAAACAAGCGTTGGGGAAGCACGCGGGCGAGCCCGCTGGGTCCACGTTGTTCTGCACTGCTTTCGGCTCGAAGAAGGCCACAGCTACCGTGAAACGCCGAACCGGTTGAAGTACTTGACCGAGGTTCGTGACGCCCTCGGCCTAGATCGGGACGACCTGCCGGATTATAGCACGATCTTCAAATCCTTTGATCGGCTGAAAATGTGGGTGTGGTGGGCGCTGCTGCGCGTTTCTGCGCAGCAGCACCCGCAATCTGGTCACGCCGCTCTCAACAGCACGTTCTTCGACCGTCGTCGTGCTTCCTCGTACTTCCGCTAGCGATCGGGAAGCACTGTACAGACGCTGAAAGTGACGACATTAACTGATGTGGAATCGCTTGCGGTTCTTGACGTTCACATCACAGCACGGTAGAAGCACGATACGAAGACCGGACCGCAGGTCGTCCGCCGAAAACGCGGACGACCTGCAGTCCGTCGCTGCCGACAACGGTTTCCAAGACTGGCACACCGAGTACGAGATCGCCGCATATGACGTTGAGTATCTCGTTCACTACCGTGGATCATCACCGAAAGCAGCCCTGAACAACGCGCTCAACCGGGCAAACGGCTACTCTCAGTGCTGGATGGCCGAAACGTCGTACTCAACAGCCGAGCGCTCGTACGGCGTCGCCGAGCAAGTTGGCTGGTATCGCCAGTTTCGTGAAATTGTCCTGATGTTCGCCATCACCAACACAGAATCACTGTGTGAGCCGCTGTAATCGTGCCTCAGCATCTATTCAACAGTGCAGTTATAAGTACCCTAAGTCTTCAAGTCGGTCTTCGACAGCATCGTCAGGACCCGTCTTCTGATTGACTGTGCCTGGAGAAAAATGATCCCTTTCGATTTGGTTCGGATCAATGGGTTCTCTGGATTCAACTGGCTTGTTGAGTATCCCAGTTTGCGGCTTTCCATCCATCCCATTAATTAATGGCAAACCATGCAGATTTAATAAAATGGGCGCGATATCGTAGATAGTTAGATTCCGATTACCTTTGTTTATATTCGGTCCCGAAAAAATAAATATCCCATTTGGCGCGTGATCCGCGTCACGGTTTTGCGGTGGATGAAACCACTCCTCACCAAAGCCACCATAAATCATATATTCCCAATTCTTAGGAGTCAATACCAAATCCGGGACTTCACCAATATGTTCTCCACTGTAGATCTCTTCACCTCGTGTAACGGCTTCGAATAACTCTTCGCCAGTTTCAGGATTTACAACTGATTTCAAATTACTAGCTAAATCATTGCGGACGGACTCATAGTCTTTGTCGGAAATAATCCCATCTGGGTATTTTGACTCTTGATTAAGGAACATACGGCCCATAGACCCATAACTAAATGCTCTAGTTTTCTTCCAGTTGATTCTCTTGTGGAGATAACGTTGCCCCGTAAGCCCAGCACCCTTTTCACCCCGACGGACAACTGATTCCGGGATGATTTTCCTCAGACCCATCTTAATAAAACTTCGGGCGTTTGGAGGAAGCCGGTTGATTTGACTCAACACATTCTCTGCTAGAAAAGAAATTGCTCCTGTATCATCATTTGGGTTATTTCTCTGGAGTTCGCCAATTGACTCAAGCAATGAATTCAGATGAATTTCACCCCTAATTTTATTAAATCCGTGATCAGATACAACGAATATATTTGAATAATCAAATTCACCCAACAACCTGCCAATTTGCTCGTCGATATGGCGGTATATCTGAGTAACTGCTTTCTCCCCATTAATTGTATCTTCCCAGAGGTGATGTTGTACCCAGTCAGCCCCCATAAACACAGTCCAACATAATTCTGGATTATAGTCATCAAGTAATGATATAGTGAGGTTGGTACGGATTGTCGTTAATTCTTTAACCGAGGCGAGATAAGAAGACGGGTTACTATTGGGATCAACTACTGGTTTAATACGATAATTCTCTGGAAGGTGTTTGTCAATCGTCTCGGGTGATAGAATGTCGTCATCCATTGATGCTGGGAATCCTGAGACGAAAAATGATGCATTTGAGGGCGCAGGGTGGCTAACTGGCAAGTTAACCACACCGACTGATCGGTTTTCGTAGTCAAATACGTCCCATAGTGTCGGAAATGAAATATTTGATGCATCGACAGGATTCACTTCATATGTGTCTTGGTTTTGTGTGCGAAAGTCAAAAATACCGTGCTTCCCTGGATTAACACCAGTAACCATTGAAGTCCATGCTTGGGGCGTCATCGGTGGGTGAGTTGAAGTGAGCTGTCCATATGTTCCGTTTGATTGTAATGAGGCAAGGTGTGGGAGTTCGCCGTTGTCTATTAATGGTTGAGCAACGTCCCATGTAGCTCCGTCAATTCCAATAACAAGTGAAGAAACCATGGAAGTATCATATGGATATCCCGGCATTAATGCTATGGTTCGGCTAGGGGATGCTGTTCAGATAAGTTCGAACGCTCTTCGGAAGCAGGTTGTTGGTCAAGTAGAGCCGCCGCTGGCGAAGCGTAGCGGGCAAGGGTGACGCGACCGCGTCACCCGAACACAATGTTCTCATTTGAATTGCTTAGCTCAGAGGCGAGCGCCGCGAACCTGCTGGAGTCAGGTGTTCGGAATGTGCATCAGCGAGCGATGAGCGTCAATTTACTACACCGATGGGTGAAGTGAAAAATGAGAGCTGTCTGTTCAACTCCGCACTCGCAGACCGCCATCGTTCATTCCTGGTGTGATTCACTCGAAAATGGAATAGTTAAGCAGAGATATCTCTCACAAGTCGGCGTTCCGCCGCCGCGGAACGCCTACGTCACAGGTGCCTCCTTGCGGACGACATTCAGGAATGTCCGCGCAGGCACGCGTGGTTTCAGTCGCTGGTCAATGTCGAGGCTGACCTGCACTAGTGGTTAGGGGAAGTTATGGAGGTGGCGTCCGATATGAGAGTATGTCTGAAGATCGCCGCAAAGAGATCGTCCGTCACCTCAGTGAGGACGATCTCAACCGACTCCTAGCGGAGTCGACTGATGAGAAACTCACTGAGCGGCTGATCTTCATCAAGCGTCTCTACAAGGGAGCGACGCTGGAGGACGCTGCCGACGATGTCGGCAGGTCCTCCGGGACAGGAACACGCTGGGCCCGCCGGTGGAACGAAGGTGGTCTCGGTCTCTTGATGCCGAACTTCGGGGGCGGCAGGCCCCCGAAGCTCGGCGAGGACCAATGCGAACGCCTCTTGGAACTCCTTCGTGACGGCCAGCCGTGGAAGAAACAAGAAATACAGCACCTCATCAACGAAGAATTCGACGTAGAATTTCACCCGGTCTACCTGAGTGCCTTCCTCGATAAGCTCGGTCTTTCCTACGCAATTCCGCGGACTAAGCGCCCATCACGCGCGGAGAACGCTGAAGAGGTTCTCGACGAACGCGTCGCTGACGCGTTCGACGAGGAACCTGACGACGCTCCGCACAACAAACGCGACGGAGACGAAGAGAAAGGCTGGGTCGTTGACGAGGAAATCCGGACGGACGGCGGAACCGTCCTTGGATTTCTCGACACATCCCATCCGCAGCCGTGGGATAACTCACAGCGACTCTACACCGTGGATGATCCCCACATTACTCGACCGCTGGTGAAGTTAGACGAACCAGCGGTCGGGTTCTATGCACTCAACGGCCACAGCGTCGTCAGCTTCCCTGAAGATCAGACGAAAGAGCGGATCTGCGAGTGTCTCGAAGGGGTCCGCGAGCAGAATCCGGGCCAGCGGATTCTGCTCGTCTTGGACAACTTCTCTTCGCACGTGTGCGAGCACACACGTAGGCGAGCCCACCAACTCGGCATCAGTCTCGTGTTTCTCCCGGTTGGCTCTCCGGATCTCAACCCAATCGAGCAGGTCTGGAAGAGCCTCAAGTGGGAAGCATCACCGCTAATTGTGGAGAGCGCGGCAGAATACCGCGCTCTCCTCACTGAGCTCTTTGAGCAACTTACAACTCAGCTGAGTTTCGCAGCCTCGTGGATCGACAAGTATCTCGGCGGATACCTCCAGAAGTTACGCTAGGTACTACAGCAGGTCAACGAGCAACCACATATCGTACAGAATCACTGCAAAACCGAAGTAGAACACTCGAACGGCGGTGTTTCGTGAAGTCGTCCACGCGAGGAAGTCCTTGATCGACTTGTAGCTGTTCTCTATTCCCCATCGGCGGGCGTACCGCCGCATCACGCGGCGGGTACGCCCCCGCGCCTTCTTTGTCGCGTCACTTACCGAGAGGTTCGTCACGAACGTCACCGTTGCATCTTCCTTCCGATCCGAGGGAACCCCGACCAGCGTCGGGGTGACCGTTACACTGCCACCCACGATGGTTCCTTCCATCTCGTGATTCTGTTTAACGCCGACGTCGTGGTCTATGTCCTGTACAAACCGCTTGACTGGGCCATCCGAGGATTTTCGGATGAGATAGCAGAGGCCCGCCTCTTCGACCGCGTGGATCACGCCGACGCCGTCGAATTCGGCGTCGGCGTAGACCGTCCCAATCGAAACAGAGTCACTCGCTATTTCGAGCAGTTGCTCAACGAGAACTCGCCGAGGGATGTAGCCGCGGAGCGGCCGCATCCCGAGCGTGAACTTCACTTCTTCCCCAACGATCGAGACGGTCGCCATTTTGTAACACCACGAGTACGATTTGCTCGGTGGTGCGCCTGTACTCATCTGGAACTCGTCACGATCACCGTAGTAGGCGATATAGGTGATATCGATCGCCACATCGACGTGGCGATCGATCGATTAGTATTGCTCAGCAGCCCACATCATCGTTCCAATCGCTCCGTTAACCATCGAGGCGATCTCGATCGCCTCGAGTTGCTTGATGTAGTGGAGATGCGTATCACCGTCAGGACCGCCGCTTTCGCGGGTTGTTTCCTCGTCGAAGATCCGGCTTCCCTGGTTGGCAGCAGTCCCGGTCAATCCGAGGTAGCTCTGGAGATCGAGGAACGCGGTATCATCATACCGCGTTCCGTCGTCCGGTCGATCGAGGTCAATCGCTGGAAACACGATCTGACAGAGGGCCTCCGTAACGTCCTTTGCTTTGCCTGTGACGTAGCGTTGTTCCGAGCGGTTGGAAAGGTCGCTCTTGTCTTCAGGGGTAAGCGCACGCAGTCCGAGCGGGTTGCCCATCTCGTGGGCAATCGCGAGGATACATTCAGCAGATGTTCGGATAAAAGCTTGAAGCCGGTTGGGAAACCGGTCGCGCCAGGCGCGACCGAGTGTGGTCCGAGCCGGTGCGGCTTTGTCCCCAGCGAAGTGGTCGGGATCAAAGCCGAGCGTGCTGGCACGCTCGGCAGTCGCGAGGTAGTCGTGGAGTTCTGTCGTCGTGAAGCCGGCGAGCTCCTTGCAATAGAACGCTCGTACCATCGACTCGTAGCTGTAGTGAGCGTTCCATTCGGTTTTCCCAACTTCGTAGACTGTAGTCTCACTGAGGTCAAACCCACGGACCACAGTCAGAAGGTCCGTGTCTTTGTGAATCAATTCCTCGGCCTGTTGTTCGAGTCTGCTGATCGCAGACTCGAACTGGGATGTCGTTTGAGACATCGCTTTACAGTCGGCCAGCAATCGGAGTCAGTCACCCGCCGTCGTATGAGATCTGGGGAGAGTTGGTTTAGCACATTCTCTCCCCACGCGGTCTACAACGATAGCTTCGTCAATCGAGCGCAGTCTCTTGATTTGTCGTCTTAACCGAACACGGATGCTCACGAGTCATACTGCTCTTACGCGCTCAGAGAACATCAATACCTCTGCTAACCCCTATAGTGTTCATTCATACCTATTATTAAGAATATATAACCATCCCCTCTTTTGAGTATATTTTATTCAAGTCTGAATTAGTGTTCACCTCGTGATGGTGTTTCTGAAGGGGTTCAAACGTGGCCCAAGTTCCGCCAGCAGTTATAACCGGTTCTTTGATAGTATTTTCATTTAGAAACACATAATAGTTTGAATGGGTCGAAGACTCTCCTAGTATGCTGGTGTATAGAGATAGATCGTATACTACAACATCTATATCTGTATCTAATACAACGTAAGATAATGTTTCAAGATCTGACAAAACCTTCTTGTCACCATATTTTTCCACCCAATACTTTGCGGGGTTGACGTTGTTTGGATTTGCATCGTTAAAATCACCAGTACCAATTGACGTAACCATAGCAGCCGATGACAAGATTAGAAACACTATAAGTGTGGCCTCTATCAAATAGCCTCTGTTATATATTTCTTTGAGAAGGAATGGAAGGAGCAATAATATGGCAAAAAACTCTAATCTTAGTACAAAGGTCCCAACGAATAAATACAGAAGGGTGTCAAATACTGCTACGAACATAATGGAAGCTGCCAATTGCTTTCGTAAGGTAGTTGAATAAGTCCGGAGGAGATCATTTGCCAAACTCACCAGGAACAAAATAGAGGCAATAAGTAGGACTATCAACTCAGCCACTTTTGACCCCGAATTGATTAGAGTGAGTGTATTTTGTGAGCCAGTATACACATATTGGTTTTGTACTGTGTTAACACCAAATCCAATTGACACAAATAATCGACTTATTCCAGCCGATAAAGACCCGAACAGTTCGAAAAAACCTCGATAGATTTGATCAGTGAAATATATATAGAAGACAGAAGACGCTAGAAGATAGCTAATTAATCCCGTGTCCAAATTTTTATAAATGATATAGTCAGTCAGAACAAGTGTTAAAATCAGGACGATTGCCCATGCTCCCGCGGTATAGTAGAACATATTCAGTGAAATGAATAACAGGAGAACCAGTAAACCGAATCGGTGATCTTCATTTGATATCCAAATGTATAATCCAAGTACAAGCATAAGAAATAAGAAAAAGTCGATTCGCGTGATGGAGTAACTCCACGGGCTCCTGTGGACAGTTAAAGTTGAAACTAATACTACCAGCCCGATATTATGGTTTTGTACTCTTGTTTTTTTCAGGAATAACACCTCGCCAAGTATTATTAATATGCCGGAGAACGGGTAATCTAAAAGCTGATGAAGGGGGATTCCAGCTAAAAGGCTGGTAGTTATAAGAAATGATCGATAAAAGGGCTTATTCCCCGATGGAAAGGAATGTGTGACGTATACATCTCGGATACTAACATAGATATTCCTCCCGAAGAAGATGGGATCAGATAAATTGGCCCAAACTAAATATGAAGCAGGTAGTACAGATATGAATATGAGGATTAGGCCTACCTTACTCCGTCTATGCATAGGGAATCACTACCCTAGTGAGGACAAAAGTCTTATGTGTTGAGTAGAGCCTTTTTGATATTCGTTGGTGAGTCATCAATAGATGATAAGTCGATATGAGATGGCTGGAACCCATATTCAAATAGTTAATGAAATAGAATTTCTATATTAGGTAATGACCTTGCAAACCAATAATATGGCTGTACTCAATGTGGTTATATCTACCCCAGAAAATAGAGAAGGGGCTGTTCGAGCAGGTCTTAAGCTCGGAGACCATCTTGATGGATTTATTGATGTTGATACTGTGAAGATGAAGGGGAAGTATGATGAACTTCTCTTGGATGAGCTACAAGTTGAAGGTGCCTTCTATACGACACCCTCTCGAACGGTACTCCGTGATATCGGGAATTGGGTTATTGGTTCGGATGAAAACTATGAAAATACACTAATTTGGACTGAACTTTCCACACCTCGGCCCCTTTCAGAATACGATCTTGTTCATTTCCACAATGCTGTTCCTTTAGGGGGCCTTCTTGCTGCGACGATGAGATGCCGATTGGCAGGCGTTCCATACGTAATCACAGCACATGGGATTAGTAAAATCCCAGAACTCCCGCAAAGTATGAATATGTCCAGAATTCAGAAGTTGGCATTCAAATATCTATTTTTAAAACCATATATGTACACTCTCAGACATTCTTCCCACCTTATTGCACTTTCAAACCATGACCGAGAGATGCTAAAGGAACTTTTCCCCACCCAATCGGTTAGTGTTATCCCGAATGGGGTTTCGATTCCTGATGATACTGTTGAACAACCCCCGATTACCAATGAGATCTCCCCCGATATACCAGTATTGCTCTTTGTGGGAAAGATCATCAGTAGCAAGGGGATTGACGATTTACTCACAGCGTATCAAAAAATTGAGAAAGAGAGTATTATGCTAGTTGTGGGTCCTTTAATTGATGATGAATATGAGAGCCGATTGAACAACTTTGATGACGGTGATTTACGATATCTCGGTTATACCAACCAAGAATCCTTGGAGTGGTTATATAAGCGTGCCGATATATTTACTTTCCCAACTAGGTCGGATGTTTTTCCTTTAGTTACACTTGAGGCAATGGCTGCAGGTACTCCGATAATCTCGACCAGAGTTGGCGGAATTCCTGAACAAATATCTAACCGAACTGGTGTTCTTGTTCCACCAGAAGAGCCAGAGGAACTAGCTATCAATATCGAAGCCCTCATTGAAGATAGTGCTCGTAGAGAAAAAATGGGATTAGCCGCTCGCCAGAGGGTAGAAGAGGAGTATTCTTGGGAGGGAGTTGCACACAAGACGGTGGCACTCTATATGCAGATTCTAGAGACATAGGTATAATTTCCCAATGGGTTGCGTTTATTAACTCCTAGCAAAATATAACAAATATGACGATGCCTGAGAATATACTCTTGATCACTGTTGATTCACTACGACCGGATTTCCTCCCTCAGGAATCGGGGACTCTAATTGAAAAGTTGCAGAACGGGAAAAATGATTCTCTGGCATTTAACCAAGCATATGCAACAGGTCCAGGCACAACTCCTTCATTCCCTGCGATGCTAACGGGAACGTATCCCCTTTCATTTGATGCTCTTGGACCATTATCTGAGTCGCGTCCGCGTGTTAGTACTTTTCTCAGCAGATCTGGTTGGAAAACTGCAGCCTTCCAGTGTAACCCCTTTCTTTCGAGCCATTTCAATTACAATGTTGGGTTTGCTACATTCAGGGATTACCAGAACCCTTTGATGGGGATTGCTACAAAAATATTTCCCCGCGGTATCGAAATAAGCAACCCAAAACTCCGAAAGGTGGACGATACTCTCCACATCACGGACGCAATCAAGAGATCCTACCAGCTCGTCAAAGGCAAACCTCGCCCCTATGTGAGTGCCGAGGTCATCACTGACGACACCATTGAGTGGCTCAACGAGACCGACGAATCGTTCTTCTGCTGGACCCACTATATGGACGTTCACCACCCGTGCTTTCCCCCAGAAGAATATCGTGAACGACACGGCGTGTCTGACGCGACCCAATCCGACGTTTCGGAATGGTATTCCGCGTTGCTTCGGAATCCAGAAACACTCTCGGATGAGGAAATACGGAAGCTGAAACAACTGTATGAGGCCGCGATCGAATATACATTCGACCAGATCGATCGTATACTCGCCAATCTCCAAGATACTGGCCGCTACGAAGATACGTTAGTCATCATTACATCGGACCACGGCGAACTGTTCGGTGAGCACGGACAATACGGAAAGCCCGAGCGGATGTATGACGAGTTGCTACACGTTCCGCTCATCGTTGCAAACGGTCCGGATTATCTTGACGATAAGGACCAGCTGGTCAGTCTCCTTGATGTCCCCCCCCTAATTCACGACGCGCTTGGGATTGAGGTTCCGGATGAATATGAAGGACAAGTTCTTGGCGTTGACGAGCCTCGGGAGTACATTATGGCAGAGCACGAGGTGGAAGGTGATATTACCGTCGGCGCACGATCGTCGGACTGGCTTTATGAGGGAGATGAAATCAACAACGAACATAGACTGTTCGATCTCCGGGACGGAAAGTTCGAACAGGTTGATAGAGACCACCCAGAAGCCGGGACGGTTCGAAACGCGGTTCTCCAACGCTTGGATGAACTCGATGCAGAAGCACGGTATTTGCAGGGAGATATGGATGATGACGTTGAAGACCGCCTCGAAGATTTAGGGTACCTGTAATATCGGAACACTATTATCCTCCTAAATGGGTAACAATAGATACACAATGTCATTCGATTGGGAGAGCACTACTGCTCTCGTTACTGGTGGGGGAGGGTTCATCGGCTCCTTCCTCACAGAGGAACTCCTTGACCGTGGGGCAGATGTCGTCGTTGCGGACAATTTCTCAAGTGGTCACGGGAAACTCTCACATATCGAGGACGAAATCGAAATCCGTACTGTAGATCTGACCACACACAAGGGGTGTATCGAAGCAACAGAAGGTGTCGACCACGTCTTTCACCTCGCCGCCTCGGTAGGAGGCATTCACTACATCCAGCGCGAGAATGTCAACGGACTCACGCCGAGTGTGCTGATGAACCAGCATATGCTCGAAGCTTCTCGAATTAACGATATCGACCGATTCCTCTTCGCGTCGAGCGCCTGCATCTACCGGCAGCAACACGACAATCTGAACCTCTTCAGCGAGGACCAGGGCATCCCGGCGAACCCTCACAGTACCTACGGCTGGGCGAAAATCCTCGGCGAGGTTGCCTGCGAAGCCTACTACGAGGACTGCGATATGAAGACCGGCGCCGTCCGGATTTTCAACGCCTTCGGCCCGCGAGAAAGCCTCGACCCGGATCGAAGCCACGTTATCCCGTCGCTCTGTCGGAAAGTCATTGAGGAACCTGATGGCGGCTCTATCGAACTTTTCGGCGACGGTACTCAGGAGCGAGGTTTCATCTACGTCACCGACCTCGCCGACGGTATGATCGAGACCATCGAGAAGAAGGTCGATGGCGAACCAATCAACCTTGGCAACTCCAAGGAGGTTACGACGATGAATAACCTCGCCGAGAAGATCATCGAGATCAGCGGAAAGGACATCTCCATCGAACACGATCTCTCCAAGCCCACAGGCACGGACAAGTACGCGTGTGATATGACGAAGATGAAGGAGGAACTCGACTGGGAACCCTCTGTTTCCTTCGAAGAAGGGCTCCGCAACGTGTACGAATGGGCCGAAGCGGAACTCGAAGGGACTAAGAAGGTTGCTGCAACAGAACGAGGCGAACAATGAGTGAGTGGGAAGGAGAGCGTGTGCTCGTCACCGGCGGTGCATCATTCATCGGCAGCCATCTCGTTGAGGACCTCGTCGCAGAGGGCGCGGATGTCCGCGTCGCGGACGATCTTTCGAGTGGCGAACCCGAGAACCTAGAGGCAGTCCAAGACCAAATCGAACTCGTCACCGGGAACCTGAAGCATTGGGACTTCGCGGACGAAGCGACCGAAGACATTGACACCGTCTTCCACCTCGCCGCGGATCACGGCGGGCGCGGATACATTTCGCAGTATCCCGCGAATTGCGCTACGAATATGGCGCTGGACAATATCGTTTATGAGGCGGCCGCGAAGAACGGTGTCGACCGTATTTCGTTCGCTTCCAGCGCCTGCACGTACCCCACGGACATCCAGCAGGAGCGTCAGCGCCTTAGCGAGGATATGGTGAGCTTCGAGGAACGTGGTGGTGCCTACGCCGACGAAGTCTACGGTTGGGCGAAGCTGATGGGCGAGCGCTCGCTCCAGGCCTACCAAGAACAGTACGACATCGACACGAGTATCGTCCGGATTTTCACCGCGTACGGCCCGCGCGAGAACGAGACCCACGCTATTGTGGCGTTTATGGCGAAGGCCTACGCCGAGCAGGACCCCTTCCAGATTTGGGGCGACGGCGAGCAGACGCGGAACTTCACCTATGTGAAGGACATCACGCGTGCGCTCCGCCTCGCCGCGGAGAACGTCACGGACGGCACCCCCGTGAATGCGGGCATCAGCCGATACGTCACGATGAACGAGGCCGTCGACATCATCTTCGACTACCTCAACTGGGAACCCGACGAAATCAACTATATGACGGAAAAGCCAGAAGGCGTCCGTCACCGTGCGGCCGACACGACCCGCGCCGAGGAACTCCTCGGGTGGGAACCTGAGTACACCGTCGAGGAAGGAATCCAGAACACTCTTGACTGGTATCTCGACGCCCGCGACAAGGAGTACGTCCGCGAGAACCTCGAAACGCTTCTCCACGAGCGCTAACGCAGTACGCCGATTTTCGTATGGCTGACGCAAACAAAGAGTACGTCCTCGTCACCGAGTATTTCCACCCGGATACGGCCTCGACCGGCCAGCTTATGACAGACCTTGCGGTTGGACTCCAAGAGCGCGGCTTGGCTATGACCGTTCTCACGGGCCAGCCGAACTATCATAGCGGCGAAAACGAGAAACAATCCCGCGTGTCCAACCACGAGGGAGTACAGGTGAAGCGCATCCGAGCGCCTCAACTTCGACAGTCCTCGATTCCCCGCCGCCTGTTCAACTGGGGGGTTTTTACGCTCTGGATGTTTGTCGTGATGCTCCTGAGCCAGACCGAGAAGGAGCGCGAGGTCATCTTCGTCTCTAATCCTCCGTTCCTCCCCGTTGCGATGTGGTTGGTCTGTCGGATTCGTGGCTGGGATTACACCTACATCGTCTACGATCTCTACCCCGATCAGCCAGTCGAACTTGACTACATCCCAGAAGGAAGTATTCCACACCGGATCTGGGATTTCCTCAACCGGCGGGCCTTCCTCGCAGCGGAGCACATCGTCGCGCTCGGACCCGTGATGAAGGACCGCATCAGCCGGAACGCCGGGCCGAAGTTCGACGAAAGCAAGGTCGAAATTATCCACAACTGGGAGGATGAGGACTTCATCGAACCCAAAGAGAAGGAAGAAAACTGGTTCAGCGAGGAACACGACCTCGTCGATCAGTTCACGATACTCTACTCCGGGAACATCGGCGACTTCCACGACCTCGAAACGCTAGTTGAAGCTGCTTCCGAGTTCGAGAATGAGAACGTCGGCTTCCTCATCATCGGAGAGGGCGACAACAAGTCGAATATCGTCTCGATGGCCGAAGACCTCGGTCTCAAGGGCGACACTGTCGAGTTTCTTCCCTACCAGCCGTGGGACAACCTTCCTTACAGCCTTACGTCAGCAGATGTCTCCGTTGTCACGGTCAAGAAAGGATTTGAGGGCATCTGCGTTTCCAGCAAGCTCTACACTGCGATGGCCGTGGGTGAGCCTGTCCTCACCATCGCGCAGCCGGACGACGACGAGTCACGAATTGTCGACCAGTTCGATGCTGGTATCTATGTCTCGCAGGGCGATGTGGATGGTATCGTCGACGCGATTGAGCGCTGGCAATCGAACCCCGAGCTTGTTGAGGAACAGGGGACAAATGCCCGAGAAGCCTTTGAGGAGAACTTTACTGTCGACAAGTCGATAGACAACTACTATCGGATGTTGTCGGAATAGCCTCAGAGCGTTCGAGTTCTCCGGAAGATTTCCTCGTAGCCTGGTTCGATATCTTCATCTCGCTTTTCGAAATCATCCATCTCCCAGAATCGCACAGCGCCTGCGTCGGAGCCTGCTTCTGGTTCTCCCTCTGTCACACCCCTATCGACCCGATAGATGATGACTAGTACGTTCTCTCGCGGACCTGCGGTCACGAAGTCGGTATCGAAGAGTTCGAGTTCGTCTTCGGACACTACAACACCCGTTTCTTCTTCGAGTTCCCGGACAGCGCCTCTCGCAGGCGGTTCATCGTATTCCAGAAACCCCGCTGGAATACTCCATGTGCCAACGCCTGGTGGCTGCGTTCGCTTCACAAGCAATAGCTGCCCCTTGTCTACGACCAGAACGCCCGCACACGGCTTCGGGTTCCGATAGATCGGGGTTTCACACGACGGACAGTACGCTCGGGAGCGACCCTCGATTTCCCGGGAAGATAGACTCGTGCCACAGTCCGGACAATGCTGTGGCGTCTGGTCGTCCATACACTCACCAGAGAGTACTCCGGTAAGCAACTTGCTGTCGCCGTAATTCGGAATTACTTGACCGCGTGTTCTTCGCAGTAAAACACGACACGCCCTCGAACGTCGGTGTCGTGGTATTCCACGGGTTCCTCACGAAACACACATTGGCGTTCGCCCCTGTGTATGGGTTTCTGCTCCAAGAGCTGAGTCATAACCCCGCATTCGATAGTGGACTATTAGGGGTGTCATAGAATGACTCTATGAAAATCCTGCAACTAAGCCCTTGGCACGTGAATCAGGTAAACAGGGGTTGACAGAGACCGAGTGCTAACCAGTGCAACAAGCACGCTAGAACGACCGATCCTAGCCCGTGAAAGGAAGAAGACTACTGTGCCACAGAGCACCCATAGGCGCCTTTCCGATCACGCGTGATCAGCCCCAACGGAGGCGTCCAATGTACCTTGGAATCGACACCCACAAACGGTACTCGCAGGTTGCCGTCGTGGACGACGACGTCAACCTGCAAGACGAGATTCGCTTGCCAAACGATCGCCTCTCCGAGCTCGCCGAGGAATACGCTGGCAGTGAAGCCGCCATCGAAGCATCCGGTAACTACCGCCCGATCTACGAGATGCTCGGTGGACCTGCCAGTTAATTCGTACCCAGTGGCTCTTCCCGTGGGACCACCGTTATCGGAGATAAACCTGTGCAGCGCAGTCAAAACATATTTCTGGTGCGCTCCTTCCCGAGCCGTCGAAGTCAATCGACGGCTGGTACCGGCCGTCGCTGTATCTGTGGAATGCGAGATCCCATAACTCCATATCACCAGTCCACCCTAATCGGCACATCTTCACTGGAGTTTGGCGAATCTGCTCTTTTTCGTCGTTCGTCAATCCAGGCATGAACCACGGGTCACTGTCGAAGACCTCCACGTAGGCGTATCTACCACGAAACCGAACGTTGACACCCGCGCACCGCTCGGTCCAAGCGGTGCGCGCGTGAGTCTCTAAACGCTCTTTGAGAGCTTGACGTGCATAATCCGGAATCGGACCCATGTCAAATAGACGTGCTCAGAAGGATTTACTCTATCGTTGGCAGCCTCTCAAGCAGTCTCGTCAAGTCTTCTCTCGTGTAGTTCCACTCGAATGGCTCCGGATTGCTGTTCCACAGTTCCTCGAACTCGGTGATGCGGTCCTCGACCGCATCGACCGAGTGGAAATTTCCGCCGGTCAGTGCTTTTCGTGTCAACACCGAAAAGTAGAGTTCAATCTGATTCAACCACGATGCTCCAGTTGGGAGATGTAGTCCAATTGCGGTGGGATACGCCTCTTGCAGCCACCATCTGAACGTCGCTGGATGGTGAGCACTTCCGTTATCCCATGATCCAAAAGACCCGATCTGCGTTCTGGCAGATCGGATCAGCCATCACGTTCTCAACCAGCGTCTCGAAGTTCGCTCGGGTGTTCTCCTTGACGCAATGGCCGATCACATTTCCACTTCCAGCAATGAATGCTGCTTGGCAGATTGTGGTTCCGTTCCGGTCATAATGGTGTTCGAGACGAACTGATTTGCCGGGCCCCGGCGGAGTTTTCCGCCGGGACCGGGCTTGAATTCCAGTCTTCTCGTCGGCACAAATGATGACATCTCCCTCTGTAAGAGGCTCATCTTCCCATATGCCAGTGTAGAGGTCACATACACGAGCAGCCTTTTGCTTGAACTGAGGGTCGCGCGGAGTCACCCATGAAGTCACCGTCCATGGTCGAATCGCCGCCTGCTTGAGCCAGGCGGCGATAGTTGATCGTGCTGGACACGAATCGAGTTCTTGCAAAGCTTCAGCGTGAATATCGGCAGAACTAAATCGAGATAACGGGAGTCCGCGGTCAGCGGGGAGTTCACATGCGATTGCGGTGACCAGCGCACGCGTGGCTTCGTCATAGATACGAGGTCGGCCGGGGCGAGGCTTGTCAGCAAGCCCGGCCCGGCAAGATTTAGCGTAACGGTTGCGCCATTTCCGTGCAGTCTTGCGGGTACAAGAGAGCCGTTGGCTGATTTGAGTGTTATTGAAACCACGAGCGGCTAACAGAACGATCCGTGCGCGGAACGCATCACGTTGAGAAGCAGTCGCTTTGCGGGCGAGGGCTTCGAAATACAGTCGTTCTGAATAAGACAGAATAGTTTTAATTGGTGTGTTGCCAGTGTAAGAAGACATAATTTTACATCTATTTCCAGAGAAAGGAGCGGATTGAAGAAGAACTCACCGGGGTGGGTACGAATTAACTGGCAGGTCCACTAGCGGAACTCTCTCTCTCAGCGACCCCGACCGAGCGATTATCGAAGCCCACCTCTCAGTGATTGACACCTACGGTGAGCAAATCGAGAAGCTAGAAGAGAAAATCGAGCGGAAGGTACTGGAATCGTCAGCAGCCGCTGGGCTGCTGGCGATTCCTGGTGTTGGTCAGTACACTGCTGCTGTAATCGCTGCTGAGGTTGGTGAGATTGATCGGTTCGATAAGGATAAGCAGCTCGTGAGTTATGCCGGACTCGACCCAGTCGTCCACCAGTCAGGTGATAAAGAGGTGCGTGGGAGCATCAGCAAAGAGGGCTCAGCGCCGTTGCGTTGGGCCCTCGTCCTATGTGCCAACATCGCCGTACGATGTGATGAATACTTCGGGAACTTCTACACGGTTGAAACAGAGGAAAACCACCAGATCGCAATCGTCGCAACGGCTCGGAAGATGCTGGTCTCGATCTTCCATCTGCTCACGCGGAAGGAACCATACGATCCACCGGAGGTGAGTGTCTGAGTGTAGCTTCAACCTTGCTCTGGTTAGTTCTCCGTAAGCGGAACAGGATAGAGCCGGCGTAGCTTGGTTCGTGCATCGTCGGTAGTAAACTGCCAGTCGATGAGTCCGTCAGCAGCGTTTCGCTGTTTTTGCCACGCAGCGACCTCCGACCGAAGGGTCGCTGCGTGGTAGATTCGACGGTTGAGACACTGGCGTTTGAGGACACCGATCTCGATTTCGGCCATGTTCAGCCAACTGCCGTGCTTGGGCGTGTAGTGAAACTCGAATCGCTCAAGATACGCGTGTGCGATATCTGGCGGGAAGTATCGGTAGAAGGCTGCCGGATTGTGCGTGTTGAGGTTGTCGAGCACAACCCGGATGCAGTTGGCATCCGGGTAGTGCTCATCGGCGAGTTCGACCATGCGATCGATCCAGTCAGCCGTTTTTCGCTTCTCTGTGATTGCGACGGTGACCCACCCAGTCAACGGTTCAGTGGCGAGATGGAGATTCTGCTTGCCGTTGCGCTCGTAGTGGGTATCGATACGAGCGACCGCTCCCGGTCGGGCCGGGAGCGGGTCGCGTTTGTGGCCGCGGAGTGCCTTGCTGGTCTCGTCGAAACAGATGACTGGACGGTTCTGATCGTATGGTTCGTGATAGAGGTCAAGCACGTCTTCCATGTGGTAGGCGAACTGGCCTTCGTCTTCAGCTGGAATCGCCCAGTAGTCGTAGAGATGCGGTTTCAGGGTGTTTTTTTAGACGCTGTCGGACGGTTTCGTGAGAGACCGACTCGAAGTCGATCTCGTCGAGGGTAACGAGTTCGTCTGCAAGGAGATGGAGTGTCCAGCGGGCGTGTCCTTCCGGTGGGTCGCTACAGGCGAGTTTGATGAGACGGGCTTCGGCGTCGCCGTCGAGCTTGCGGTCGTACTCACGGTCGGGCTTGCGGCGATGAATCGCCGCCAGCCCTCGCTCTGTGAAGGCTTTTCGCGTTCGATACGGTGTCCCGATTGAGCAGCCGAGGTGCTCACAGATCTGTGCATCTGTGAGCCCCTCGTCGGCCTTCAGAAGGATTCGGGCTCGCGTGATGTCTTCTGCTTTGCGTGTCCCGGTTGAGACGAACCAATCGAGTGTGTTCCGGTCTTCTGCAGAGAGTTCGACAACGTGCTGTTTCCTGCTCATTCCTATAGATACGCGCTCAGAGAGCTTAAACTAGCCAGTCTACGTCTGAAGCTACACTGAGCGATCCGTCAGATCGCTCAGGCACGTGCTCCCTTTCCGTCCGCACATCAACTGTTACCACAATCACGTGCCCCCAGCCTACCGGGTGAGGAATCCCCACGAGATCGCCGTTGTCCGGTGATTCGATGGCCTATATTCGGGTGGGCTGAAGCTGGTCGTGTTTAGTTACTTGACTTCGCACGTTAGACGAACATCCCATCGATTTGTTGCATTAGCTCGTCGATACTGCGATCTGGACTGGTGAGTGCCCAGGAGAGAAGATTCTGAACGCTTTCGCGGAAGGATCGTTTGACGTCGTTTCGGAGTGAACTCGTGTGTCCAAGGATCGTTCCAAGGGCGCTGTGTGCAGCACCGAACTTGCCCTGTTGAACGCAAGACAGCCCGCAAGCAAAATCAAATAGCTGGAAAAGTTAGTTCAGCAGCCGCGTTCGCCGACTGCACTCAGCAGGAAGGCCGTAAAGATTGTCTGCAGACCCAGCACGATTGCCGTGAATCCAAGCACGTCACCCGTGACCATCGGTAGTTGCGTGAACCCGGTGGCAGCCCACTGCGCCAGGAGCCAGACTCCATAGCCAGCCCCAGCAGCGAAGAGCACGAAGCCAAGCGTCGCCATCCGCTCGAGCGTCAAGTGCTCAACGAAGAGCTGTGTGAGAAGGTCGTCTGGCTGTTGAATCGGGTTACTGGCAACGGTTGCAAACGAGCCCATTGTCGCGACTTGATATCCAACCAGTGTCAGTAATGACCCGACAATTGAGGAGTGAATCCCGAGTGTCGCACCCGCAATTGAGGCACCACCAACTGCAGCGAACATCACAACCAGTCCAAGGAGACCCATCACAACACCGGGAACGGTAAACAAATAGCCGGGAGCATTCAGCAACATAAACCGCACGTGGCGCCACCCATCGCGGAAACTCTCTAGCGTGGCGTCGCCGACACGCTCGTGATAGGTAATCGGGATTTCTTCGATGGTGAGATCTTTCGCCCCCGCATCCATAATCATCTCAGAGGCGAATTCCATCCCCGTGGTTTTCAGGTCCAGCTCATCAAGCATATCGGCTCGAAACACCCGGAACCCCGAATGCGCATCACTAACCCCGGCATCGTAGAACGCGTTCAGAAACTTCGTCAGGAGCGGGTTCCCGACATACTGATGGAGGGCTGGCATTGCACCAGGCTTGATATCGCCCTCTAGGCGACTACCCATCACCATATCCGCATCCCCGTTTGCAACTGGATCTAACAACTTCGGGAATTGCTCGAAATCATACGTGGTGTCAGCATCGCCAATGACGATATAGTCTCCTCGGCAGTGATCGAAGGCGTACCGATAGGCATAGCCATACCCTGGCTCATCAGGTTCAACAACAATCGCCCCTAACTCACGGGCAATGTCTGGAGTGCGGTCGTCCGAGTCGTCACTAATGATAACTTCTGTTTGATAGCCTGACGCTTGGACTGCCCGCTTGACTCGCTCGATGCATTCACGAATCCCCTCCTCCTCGTTCATCGTCGGCATCACCACACTGACGGTCGGAGAGATGTCGCTTTCCGGTCCGACAAGCGCAGGTGATGCGCCAACCGCATCGCGGGATGCCGCCTCTGGGACCGCTGTTTGCGTCTCGTCTTGGATATCTGTTGACGCCATTATGGATTTTCTACAATAGGAGCGGAGTGGCTCAGCGACTTCGCAGTGGGATGTTCTACTCGATCGGCAGCTAGCCGTTGCGAACACCTCTGTCCCCAAGTTAGGAGGATACTAATGTGAGTCCCGGTAAGGTAGTGTACCATTACCTAAATTAATCGAATGGTAACACATAGGTGTTTCTCCATCGGAATCTGCGTTATCGAATGCGCCATAATTTCGGGTTCACAATGACGATTCGACAGAAGATTCAGAGCGCCCCAGGACGAACGCAACCGCAATGAAGGTGTTCTGTTTTGGCGTTGGAAAGGCTGGCGGTGCCATTGCCGATGCCCTCCGGGCCTATGAGGAGACGCTCCAAGCTGACTTTCTTGTCGATGCTGTCGCGTGCGATATCGCCACCGCGAACTTCGACCACCTCGCGCACATTCCGACAGCGAACCAGCTTCGGTTTGGGGCGGCCACGATCGATGGCGGCGAGGCCACCGATGCAACACAAATCGCAGACCTCGCCGAGGCAAACCACCGTCAACTGGTGCGGGGCACTGACGGGGCACCCGTGTCCAAAGCCGATGCCTTCCTTGTGTGTGCGGGGCTCGGTGGCAACACGAGTGGTGGAGCGGCGCCAGTACTCGCAAAACACCTCCAGCGTATCTATCAGCAACCCGTCTATGGTGTCGGAGCCCTCCCCGCGACACAGGCAGGCCCACAACAAGCACACACAGCTGTGCAGGCACTCAGACGGTTTGTCTCTGTGACTGATCACGTCCTCGCATTCGACAACGAGACCTGGCTGTCGGATAGTACTGGAGTCGACACTTGCGACAGTAGCAATGCCCATCTCGCCCAGCGACTCGGCACGCTCTTTGCTGCGGGAGAAGTCTACAGCGACTCTGTCGGTGAAAGCGTTGTTGACGCTTCTGAGATCATCAACACATTACACGGCGGTGGAGTGGCGACGCTCGGCTACGCGTCGAGTGAGCTACCCGAAGAGAAAGATGACAGCGGGTGGTTTGGCCTCAAGCGTTTCTTCGGTAGTTCTCAGAGTTCCGATATCGACCCCATTGAATCCCAAGAGCGGATCACGACACAAACGCACGAGGCACTGCTGGGTCGACTCACACTCCCGTGTGACGTGCAATCAGCGTCCCGGGGCCTTGTTGTCGTGGGCGGGCCCCCAGAATGGCTCAATCGTGATGCGATTGAACAGAGCCGGGCGTGGGTCGAAGAGCAAACTGACTCGCGAGCAATTCGCGGTGGCGACTATCCACAGCCAGATTCGTCACAGGTGGAGGTGTTGACGCTGCTCGGGGGTGTGTCGCCGGCCAAGCGCCTGGAAGATCTGCGGTCAGTCGCTGAGGACGATAATACGGAAGCAAATACCTGACACGACAGATGGCTTAGATGTAGGACGATTTTGATCCGGTGACTGGCAACCGCCGTAGATATGCCCACAAAAAGAGATCTCAGTCACGATGGCTACACTCCATCCGTGAAATAGAAGCCTCGTCTGCCTCGGTGACCTCTCGCTTAGATTTATAGGACTACCAACACGCGCAGCCCCACCCAATCCAGACGAAGATCGTTGAGTGAGTCCCCGGCGGATCTTACAGTTGTTGTAAGACCGAGAATCACGTCTTTGTCACCCGTCCTGACGGGAGAACGACGGGAGAAACGACGGCGATGCAACTACCGACGCAAGCGAATACAACCGCGCGGGGTGGATGCGTGGCCTACGTGGAATCTGATGGGGCTACTGTTCTTGCTGGCGTGAGCCGTCTGGCTTCGCCGTGACCACTCTTACAGCCACACCCTCGACCCCGCCTTACGACGACTGTAAGATGCCTTCGCGTCATCATCACGCCGTGGTTTCAGGGAAGCCGACGTAGAGGTGCTCCACGCCACCCTGCTTTCGTCGTTGGACGAGTCGGGTTGAGCCCGCAGCAATCTTCTCGATCGCATCAAAGACATCCCCAACAGTCTTGCTCGTCATCGTAATCCCAATACTATCGATTCCGTTGAGCAGTCGTTTCACCCGTGGCCGTGGAAGTCGATAGGCTCTCCCAGATCGGAGTTGCTCTTTCGTCCCCCACTCTTCGATATGCTGCAACACGCGTTCGGCACGTCGATCACGCTTTCGGGGTGAGGCACATACGGCATCGATTCCATCCTCTCGAACGCGCGTAATTTGGTCACCGGTTGTTAGCTCTAGCTCGACACCCGTCTCGGTGGCGAGTTGGCGTATCCGTGCATTTTGTTGGGAGCGAAGGATCCCGACTTCTCGGGCAATGTCTTCATTCAAATCGTCCTCCAGTCGGTGGAGCTTCTGCGTGTGTTCTCCGAGTTGCTGGTTGAGTGGCCCCTGCTCTTCTCGAAGTTGCTTCATTACCTCTACTAGAGGCTTGCTGTGTCCCTCCCCGATCACCAGCTTCCGCAGTGGCGTGATTGTCTGGAAGGCTTCGGCAAGATCCTCACTATTCCGGTCAACGTCGGTGGTGACGTCTTCTAACTCTGCCCGAAGTTCTTCGTTTTCTGCTTCAAGTTCACCGACGCGCTCCTGCAATCGTTCATTCTCTGCTTCCAACGCCTCAATTCGATCCTCGAATCGGGCTTCCAGTTGTGCGAGTCTCGCTTCGATGTGATCGCTATTCTGTCTACGGTGTTCGGGTGTCGATACGCTGGCCTCGGTAAGTGTCTCGCGTGTACTCATTGCTGTCAGTCAGAACCGGTCAGATGTCTCTGAATTCCTCGCTCATTTGCTGCAATCTGCTGATCAAGGAAGCCCTCACGCGGTGAGAGTGTCGCCCCTCGTCTCAGGCGGGAGTCCTCTGGCGTTCATCCGGTGAGAACCTACACAGCGTCCTTGTACGGATGAAAAACCCAAGTAGTGGCTCCGTGGCTTGCCAGTGGCCTGTAATTTCATAGTTAGGACCCGAAATCTGTGCTCAGTTCGGATACTATGTTGTTGGCAAAATTTGCACAAGTTGTCTCGGACAACCCGCGGATTTGTGGCGCGTATATTCGGGGCGAGTTTGCACTGGTTGTACCGGTCCGTAACCGACTGTTTTTTTACTGGTTTGGCTCTCTCTTATCATCGTCGTCTCTAATGCGACCCCACAAGCGTCGGCCGAGATGGTGCCTCGGTTGGCGCATTTTTGTGGGCTACCAAATCCGCTTGTAGCGTCGCTTATAGCAGATATTCAGGTGTGGGTACTTATCTTTTACCACCTGTAAAAATTCAGCCTGGTGTAATGAGATGACAAACCTCTGATTATTTTACTCCCCGCGCACGAAGCCTACATAAGGTAATGGTCGGTCAGAATCCGGAGGTAGGCGATATTCAACTCCTCCGTGAGATCTATCTTTCCCCCGATCCCATAGTCACTGCGAAAGAAATTGCGGAACGTACGGATTATACCCGTCAAGCGATTCGCTATCGGTTTAACAAGCTCATCGAAAAGGGATATTTAGAGAAACGAGAAGTTGGGTCTCGAGCTGTTGTTTATTGGCTCTCCGACGAAGGAGAGCGACAAATTATCGAAGGCTAATCTTCAACGAGCCACCATGCAACTGCTCGACTCCCGATTTTCTTGCGGTCAACGACGTCTTGTTCTTGGAGTTGCTTTAGCCGATAGTTCGCTCCCTGACGTGTCATCCCAATTCTTTCAGCTATCTCAGCGGCTGTGAGAACCGGATCCTCAGATTCTTTGAATATTTGAATAACAGCTCCACTCTTACTTTCGATCACTGAGACGGCCATTATCGGACTTTGTTTTTCACGAGACAAAAGTCTTATCTACTTTTAACACGTGGTAAAATATAGAGACCTCAGCCTTAGGAGACGCTATTCACCTTATGAATAGGGTCCCGCCTGTTGCAGCAGGCGGGCTGGGCTCTCGTGATAGGAACCCATGGCAGAAATACGTGCGACAAGGCAAGAACGTACCGACCACGAACGCATCACCGACGTCCGCAACCTCAACGCCGGCGACCGAATCCTCGTTGGCTCGCGAACAAAGCCCATAATCGTCAACGACAGCGGGGCTCGCGAAATCCACCCACTTCGAGGGGGCCCGACCCAGCAACACGCTGTCGAAGCGTCCGGCAGGTGGAGCAACGCAGTCACCGTGCTCCTCGTCAATCGCATCAGCTTCTCAACAGGTGACCGACTCGGCGAGATCTCCGTGGATATGGGCGCACCTGAACCCGTCTGGAGGGTCACAGAATGAGTGCGCACGTACCGACAGCCATCTACGGCGTCTCGTGTGCATCTTGCGGAACGCTACTCATCCGTGGCTCCTCAGATCCAGCGCTCTGCATCTCGTGTCTGCGCGGTCTCCAAGAGGCCCCACAATGAGTGAGACAGCTCGTGAGTGGGCACTCACACAACTCGCCCAAGCCGAAACGCGGGCGCTGAATCCCGACGCGCGTGACCATATTGTGGCGGCACGGGAAGCGCTCGCAACTACTCACTCAACACCATTGGTGGCGTGCCCCCAGTGTGGACGGGAGGGACTCCCAGAACGGATTGCCGCACACGAGTGTCAGTAATCCATTCGGACTCGCGTCCCACCGATGGGCGTCGCCTTTCAACGAAACAGTAGCTGAGAGACAACAGCCACCGCTCGGGACACACCACTTTTCGAGTGTAACACCGAGAGAGAGCCCCGCTATGGCCACCTATCGGTCATATTGAAATCCAGAAAAACCACGTCCAGCCCTCCCTATAGACCGCCGATTCGCATACACTCCCACATACGTCCCCTAGGAGCGCACCATAGTCCACAGTCGATCTCGCACTCTCGAACTCGATGCTCCCTAACCAATCCACCGCAAGCGGCGGAGCGGCCCCTTCCCACGGGGGCCCGGAGCCGCGCAGGCCGCCGTCCCGGACGGCGGCCAACGAGATGCGGTGCGGAGGGGGACTAGCGTCGTCTCTTCGCTGGGACAACTGCGACGGAGGCTGCAGGGCGACAGCGAAGTGTGAAACGGGCCGCTACAAACTCACGTGACTCAACTACGATCCGAACACCCTCATTCCCGCTGACGACGGTGTACTGTGAGTGCCATCTCCGAACGGGGACCACCCCTTTCGAGGCCAGTGTCAACCCCGACACCAAAACCGTGAATCTCACAGCGAGACTACTCCCCACAAAGCAGACAAACAGCGGCCCCAAGAGTGGAACAACGGACACGGTGGAGTGGATGCGCGCTGTGCATACGGACTGCCCTCGATGTCAACTACCCCGCCCTACTCGCGCTGACGCGCTCGTTGAGGACGGGGCTTGTCCATGAACTCGGCCTCGAACCCTTCCGGGTGGGCGGTGAATCCGTCGCTCGGCGTCACTGTTCCAGCTAAGTAGTGTGGCAGCACACTAGACTTTTCACGGCGGGGCACCTACCGGGAGATATGAGCAGTGACAGGATCGACGCCGAAAGCAAGGTGTCGGGAAACCAGGCAAACATCCCCGCCCGGATTCGCCGGGAACTCGATATCGACGACGGTGATCAGCTCCGCTGGCATCTCGAAGATGACGGGAGTATTCGGGTCCAAGTCATCCAACAGCAGACGGGCACGTTCGCCGACTTCGACGGTTATGATGGTGAGGAGCCGACCGATGTAACCAGTGATCACGACGCCTGGGGCGTCGACGTCGAGTAAATGCCACGCGCCCTCACCGACACGTCAGTCCTGTTTGCAGCCGCGTACAAGCAAGATAATTCACACGACGCCGCACTCCCGGTCCTCCGCGGCATCGACAATGGAACGCTCCCGGAGGCAGTCGTCCTCGACTACGTGCTCGCGGAAACACTCAACGGCCTCACGACCCACGCCGGCCACGACGCAGCCGTCGATCTCCTTGATCGCATCGAAGAAAACGCCCGCTTCCACATCGACTCACTCACCACCGACGCCCTCGCGACAGGGAAGGCCCTCTTTCGCCAACACGAACCGCTCTCCTTCGTCGATGCCTGCATTGTCGCGTATATGCAAACTGAGGGGCTCGGCTACCTGTATGCGTTTGACGACGATTTTGACGCTGTCGAGGATGTCTATCGGCTCGATACAGCCACAAATCCCTACGATCCGAAGTAAACTCCCCCACCCTACTCCCTCGGCGCTACGTGCCTCGGTCCTTGAGGGTGGGGCTTTGATCCGGCTTGCTAACGAAACGCCCACGCAATCGGCAGGGGTTGCTGAACCCTCATAGCGACGAACGTTCGGAACGCTCGGTTGCTCAGTTTCCTCGTTGTGCGGTCGTGAGTGCTATTGCTCATCATCTGAAGATAGTTCGTCGTCGAACAGTAACGTTTTCGACGCTGCAGGGAGGTAGCTGACGGCATATGGCATTCTGGCGCAGTTCATAAATAGTATGAAGTCGTAGTCACGGATAGAACGATGGCACGAATTACCGGCTCCTATCCAGACGATCTCGACCTCCTCATCGAGGGTGCTGTCGAGGCTGGTGTGTTCGGGGGCAAGAGCGATGCGTTGCGAGAGTTCGTGCGTGAATACTTCGAGGACCACGAGAACGAACGGATTGCAGCTGCGGTGGCCCTCTACGAACGCGAGCGAATCACACTCGGTGATGCGGCGAGACTCGCTGATGTCGACCGCTGGACGATGCGTGACATCCTCCGTGAGCACGGCGTTGAACTCCGACTCGGGCTTGTTGACGAAGACGACGCAACCTACGAGGTCGAGGCAGCACGTGAACTCGACTTCGATGATGAGGACTCGGCTGATGAGGAGTCACGTGCTAAATGACAGGTAGCGATCCCCCAGCGAATCCGAGCGTCTTGAACACGACTGTCCTCTCGAATTTTGCGTATATCGATCAGCTGTGGATCGTTGCAGGACTCTCCGGGATCTGTACGGTTCCAGTCGTTCGCGAGGAACTTGACCACGGCGTCGAGGACCATCCGTATCTTCAGTCAGCACTCGATGCACTTGATGACGAAATCCCAGTCGCGACGATTTCGGATACTGTCGCAAACAGAGAAGCCGTTGTTGGTGGGCATCTCGATCCCGGGGAAGCACAGGCATTCGCCCTTGCCGACGCACACGACGGTCGACTACTGACAGACGACGGAGATGCCCGATCGTTTGCGAAAGACCAGGGCGTGACCGTTGTCGGGTCGGTTGGTGTTCTGTTGGCTGCAATCGATGCTGGGAAGATCGATGAAGCGACTGCCGATGGGTGGCTGTCGACGTGGATCGATGAGATCGGTTACTACGTCCCGTATCGAACGGTTGCGGAGTATCGATGACGGATTGGAGTTCGAAACGCCTGATTAGTGTGCTCGTGAACACGTCTCTTACCGATGAGTGAAACCAGCAGACGGCTGTCCGAAGAGAGCGAACAACGGTTTCTGGACCTGTACGCCCATCTATTGGTGTATGTCAACGACCGATTCGATGTCATCGAAGACATCGAAACGGTCGCTGATCTTGAACAGCACTATACTGACGAGCTTCTCCCGCTCCGAAACACGCTGTACAACAAGTCGACGACGGACCTGATAGAAGACTTCGTTGAAGAGAATCCTCCCGACCTGTCGGAGGCTGATCTCGAACAGGTCGCAGCGTGGACTGACTTCGTCGCCGGAGAGTTCGTTGTCGTCCGCTTTCGAGAGGACGACGCGATCTTCCTCGATTGGACAGAACCACCGAAAGCATACGCAGTCCGTCCGGCTCGGCTTCCGTTCGCCGAACTGTGGGATGAATCCGCACTTCCAGTCCCGGTTTCGAGTGTCGTCCTGTTGCCATTCGAGGATCAGATCGTCTACGATGGGTGGATCGGGGTCAAGAACATCATCTTCGGGGGCTCGCTCAGCACTGACATCGAGGACGAGTACGAAGAGGCCAAACATCGCTTCGGCATCATCGACTCGCTTCCAGTACCCGAGGAAGACGAAAAGACGGACGCCGAGGAGTTGCGCTTCTACATAAAGAACAAGCGCAACCGAGAGCGATACGCGTCGGAGATCGAGAAGTTGCGGGAGAAAACCGACGAATTGGAGCGGATTTACCACCAGGAGATGGGGAAGGCACGAGCCCGAAGCTTGGGTCGCGAACTGCGCGAGTTGGAACTCAATGAAGCCTATGTAGCGATTTACGATGATCGGATCATCACTAGTGCCCCCTCCGAATCCGAAGTTCGCAAGCTACTCGAAGAGATTATGCCCGCTGGGAAGGCTGACCACCCCTACATCTACCACTTCGATCCGTAAACTACCCTACCCTACTCCCTCGGCGCTACGTGCCTCGGTCCTTGAGGGTAGGGCTTTGATGTGGACTCCCGGCAATCAGTCGTCAGCAATAGGCTGGTGACTCTCGCCGTTCAACATCCCACCATTCACACGCACGTCTACTGGTGCGTCTCCGCTCCCCGACGTGGGCGAGGAACGGAGTTTGTGTTGTCGCTTTCGAGCGTACCGCACGCCAATGTTCTTTGCAGCGTTATAATCCGCGTTCACTTCATACCCGCATTTCTGGCACTCGAAGTGTTCGCCGTGGCGGTTGCCGTCGTGCGTAAAGCCACAGTTCGTCCGAGAACACCGTTGGGATGTGTGGTTCGGCTCAACTTGCTCCACGGAGACCCCCTGTTCAGGGGCTTTGTAGGAGACGTACTCAAACAGGCGTCGGAACGCCCAGACGTGGTGCCACTTCGCCTGTGGAAGCCGCTCTCGAATGTCGCTCAACTCCTCGAACGCGATTACGTCGCAGTCGTGTTCGACGGCTTCCGTGACGATCTCATAATGACTGCAAGGCGGAAACCCGCGACTTTAGGCCTGTCTCTTACCCACAAATCCTATCGCCGTAGTTCGTGGAACCTGTGGCCAAGATGCAGAGCGGTTCACGAAGCCGGCGAGCTGATGTAGAAGAGGCTGAACTGTGTCAAACGGACGTCTCTGGCACAGTTCGCAAGGAGTTCAAGTCTGCTGAGTTTGGTGACGAACGGCTCACTGACCGATTGATGCAGGTCGGAGATCGGCTCGGCAGGGCACCTGCCGAGTCGATCCCTAACGCCTGCGAGGACTGGGCCTCCACAAAGGCTACGTACCGATTTTGTGATAACGAGCGTGTGGATCCGAACGAGATTCTTGATGCGCACAAGCGAGAACAACGCTCACGCGTCCGTGATACGGAGGAGCTTCTAGTTATCTCTGACACGACCGAGCTTGTGTTTCCGAGACATCCGTCAAAGGAAGGACTCGGTGACATCGGCAACTCCACCACGGATCTCGAAGGTGTCAAGGTTCACTCGACGATCGGAGTCGATCCACAGACACATCGTATGACTGGGGTCATCGATCAGCAGTCGCTGATCGAGGACCAACAGGCCAGCACCAAACACGACGCGAATGGGAAGGGTGAGCCGATCGAATTAGAAAGCGAACAGAAAAAATGGATTCGAGGGGACAGGCAAGCCAGCGACTGGCTTGCCGAGGATATTCGACCGATATTCATCCACGACCGAGGAGCCGATGCATTTGCGTTCTACCGCGAAGTTACAGACGAGCTAGACGCTGGATTCGTCATCCGTGCAAATCAGAACCGCTGTATTCAGACGCCGTCCGGAACGGACGGGCGTCTGATTGACTGGAGTGAAGACCTCCCCGAACAAGGTCGCACGTCTATCGAGATCGAACAAGGAAGTGGAAGAGAAGCTAGAGAGGCTGAGCTCATCGTCAAAGCCGGCTCGTGTGAGTTACTCCCTCCAAAGAACGATCCAACTCACACCGAGCCAGTCGAGGTAAACGTCGTACGAATCGACGAACTTGGAGAACAAGATGACCCGATTCAGTGGGTGTTACTCACCACTGAATCGGTCGCTACGTTCAATGACTCGCTGAGTGTGGTAGAGTCTTATCGCGCCCGATGGACGATCGAAGACTGGCACAAGGTGCTGAAAACTGGATGCCGAATCGAGGAACGTCGGCTAGAAACGTGGGAACGTATGGAGGTCTTGTTGAGTGTCTACTCGGTGATTGCGTGGAAGGTGCTGGAGTTGCGGGAACTTGCTCGGGGAGAGACATACTACTCACCTGATGTCCTTCTGAGCGAGACTGAACGGTCAATTCTGGAAACGAAATTTCCAGAATTGACCGACAACGAGGCTCAAGCGTACGCAATTGCGGTTGCGAAGATCGGCGGCTACCTTGACCGAAATTCCGATCCACCGCCCGGTTGGGAGACGATGTGGAAAGGCCTCAAGAAACTTCAGACCTGGGCGGAGGGATACGAACTGCACTCCTGAGACTTATGGGTAAGAGACAGGACTTTAGGCGCGGGAGGAAGCCGACAACACTGACACCATCCACGCTCGATGGCAGGACGACTCCCCTACGCCAATCCAAACCAATATAAATACTCTATTCTACATATGAAATGCAGATGGTGGAAGACTCACGCACTCGAACCGTTCCCATCAAGCTCGATGTGGACGAGAGTGCCGCTAACCTCCTCCACCAGACAACCGACCACTTCCTTGACTCCGCTAACTACGTCGTAAACGTAGCGTGGGAACCAGACTGGAAAATCACCAGCAAGCAAAAACTCCACGACCTCACGTACTACGATGTTCGAGACGACTCACCGCTCCCAGCCAATCTCGTGCAAGCTGCACGAAACCGCGCCGCAGAAGCCGTCAAAGGCTGTGTCGAACGTTGGAAGGAAGGCAAGAAAGCTTCGAAGCCACACTTCACGTCACGGTTCGCCAGCTACGACGCCCGAACCGTCACCGTCAACGACGACCACGCCACACTCGCCACCATCGACGGGCGAGTAACCGCAGAGTTCGTCCTCCCAGACAAACAGCGTGACACGCCGCACTCAGCGTACCTGTTCAACGAGGACTACGACGTGAAAGGAGCTACGCTTCACTACGACAAGGTTGAGGACTGCTTCTACCTTCACGTGCGGACAAAGCCCGCCGTGGAGAACGATGATGCCGATTCAGGCGATGCCATGCACGTTTCCGTCCTTGGTGTTGACCTCGGCATCACAAACATCGCAACCACCTCAACTGGACGCTTCTGGAGCGGTGGCGAACTCAACCACTGGCATCGAGAATACGAGACGCGTCGAGGCGACCTCCAACAGACCGGGACACGGTGGGCGCACGAGAACGTCCAGCGAGTCGGTCAAAAGCAAACCGGGCGGTTCGAGCAAATGCTTCACATCATCTCGAACGAACTCGTAGAGGAAGCTCTCGAAAACGACTGTACGCATATCGTGTTTGAGCAACTCAAAGGCATCCGCGAACGCTTGCCGTACGCGAAGGCGGTTCACAAGTGGGCGTTCCACCGGTTGTTCGAGTACGTCACGTACAAAGCCGAGTCTGAAGGGCTTGTCGTGAAGCAGATTAATCCGGCGCACACGAGTCAGCGGTGTTCGAAGTGTGGGTTCACTCACGAGGATAATCGTCCACAGAACAATGGGCAGGACGAGTTTGAGTGTTTGAAGTGTGGGTATGATGTTCACGCGGATTATAATGCGGCGAAGAATATCGGTTTGAAGTATCTCCGCGACCAGCAAAAGTCTGGGCGTGGAGGCGCACCCGTAGGCGTGCGCTTGAACAGCGGGACGATGAACGTGAATGGCGAGTATTCGCCTACTGTGTTACACAGTTAGAACGGGAGTCCACGCTGAATGCCACGCCCTTCAGGGCGTGGTAGCTTACTGGCAACCGTGTGGATGTACTGTTTGCGCCAGGCTTCTTCGCGCTTGCCGAGGCGAAGAAGCGCGTTGTGTGCGGCCTGCGTGCCGCGCCGTTGCATCTCGCCACGTCGCTTCTCGAACTCGCGGCACCAATGGTCATAGTCGTCCCCCTGCCAGAAGCGCCCCGTTGAGGAGACGGCGAGGCTGTTAACGCCGAGGTCGATACCGAGGACCGTTTGGTCAGAGTGCCCGGTATCTTCCGAAACCTCATCGTCACTGTCTGTCCGCCGCGTCGAAATGTTGAGGTAGAACTCGTCGGTGGTCGCGTCGTACCGAAGCGTACTCTCGCGGAACTCAAACTCCTCGGAGAGTACGTACCGCTCGTAGGGCGTCGGACTGTCTGCCGGAAGAACGAACGACGGTTCGACTCGACCCTCAACAGTTGCCAGCGACACCTTGTTCCGGTAGAAGGTCGCGCTCCGGGTGTCGTAGTCCATCGTTTCGGCGGTAAACGCCGGTTGAGAGACGCGCTGTCCCTTTTTCCACCGTTCGACACATGCTTTGACGGCTTCGACAGCGCGTTTGATAGCGGCTTGGACAAGTTGGGCCTGAAGGTCCGTCTCCTCTCGAAGTTCGGAGTAGAGCGCGTCACGGACCTCTCGCTTGTTGGTCTGACACTCAGTGTAGGAGGTGTCGGACCAACAGTAGTCGGCGGTTCGGTTCGCGCAGTACAGGTATTGTTCAGCGGTTCGGTCGAGTGCGTCGCGTTGCTCGTCGGAAACGGCGAGTTTCACGACGGCAGTTCGACGCACGCCCACAGTTTCAGAGAGTACCCGACGGTACTTATAGACTTGGGAGTCGATCGGTCGCAGTGTGGCGGTTGTGTCGTACCATGTCGGTTTCCTCCCCTCCCTACTCGCTCACTCCGTTCGCTCCTTGAGGTCGGGGGCTCCACCTCGAAAATGCTGAACGAGAGTCCACAACTTACGACTGGAGTTGCGTGACAGTCGATGCGATTTCGCTTTTGCTCGGGTCGCCGGAGAATTCGAATACTCTGTCCCCGACACCGAAGGCGTACCTCTGGTAGGAGACGTCAACGTGAATCCAGCATTCGACATCGCTGTCTGTCGCCTCATACTCGGCCGCACCTGTATTCTCTCCGTGCTTCAGCACATCGAGCAGGTACTCTTCGATACGTCGCGCATTCGAGATTCGCAAGAGATGGTCGGCAGCGACGTTGTCTAACACGTCCGCTGGGGTTCCGTACCCCTCGCCAATAAGATAGAACTCGCCGTCGTACTCGTGTGACTCGACTTGGACACGGAGTGCGTACGTCTCAGCCATATCGGTAGTTTCGAAGAGCCACGTATTAGACTGTCTGTTACAGAGACTGCCTGTCAGGGCCGCGTCGTGAACAAGATTTAGTCGGAATGGCGTACAACCACAATATATGTCGTTCACCGCCAGCTGGCACACGCTTCTCGAGGAGCTTGACGACCTCCCCGAGAGCGCGACGCTCATTACGCCGCTCTCTCATCGGCGATTTCGTATTACTGACGTGCAGGACGCTCGCGTCATCATTCAGTTCGAGGACAGAGACGAGACCCGGCCGCTCCAGCGCGACCAGTTCGAAACGCTCTATCGACGAATCAAGGACACTCCCGACGGGTTTGACCTTGATCGTCTCCCACCGGATGCCGATCCATACCCGGCGGTGTGGAGTGTCCATCCACGATTCGAGGTTGATGAGGATGCTGGCATCATCACACAATCGGAGGTTGCGACGGCAACGCAGGTGATGGGTGTAGAGCAGGAACCAACGGACGAGGAACGAACTGAACCCGACGGACTGGACGTCTACTCAGACGCCCTTCTCCTCATCGATGCACTCGAACGCCACGATGTAACTGACCTCCCTGAACTGGAGACCGACGCATTGGTGGATCTCTACACCCTGCTTTCGGATGTCCAGCGAGATGCCAACGAATTCCGCAAGGAGATCGCGGATGTCCTCCTCGCTCGACTCCATCACGATCGTCCGGTTTCCGGGCAGTATGGCTCCATCCAACGGACGAGTCGCCGCAACCGCTCGCTCAAAGACGACGAGGAGGTGCTGGAACGGCTCGAGAACGCTGGCATCGACCGCAAACGTGTGCTAAGCATTGACCGCTCGAAAGTCGATGAAGCACTTGAGGTCACCACGCTTTCGGAATCCGATGTGTACGAGGTCGAAGAGAGCGAATACGTTCGCAAAGCGGAGGTCGATGAAGACGTCAAAGAGTCCCGACTCCAGGGACTGAAAGACCGCCTTGCTGCCAGCGAAGACGATGAGGCGAACCAACTTCGCGAAGAAATCGAGGAGCTCGAACAGCGTATCGACGACCTCACCAGTTTCCGCACGGGAGCAGAGATGCAAGGATGACTGCCTACCGCTTTCGCGTCAAGTTCGATCCCGACCCGACATCACTGTGGCGGGATATCGTCGTCGGCGCGGACAGAACGATCGCCGAGTTCCAGTCGGCGATCAACCCTGCAATCGGGCTCGATCAGGGCCACCTCTGGTTCGTCGGCGACGACGAGGACTACTGGGACAGCGCTGTCAAATACCAGTGCCCGCAGGAGTACGAGGAGTCGCTTGGTGGTGATCCGATATTGCGTACCGAGCGGATCGAGAACGCCGGTGAGGTGACGATCGGTGAGATGACCCGCCAGCTCGGTCTCGAACAGTACGATCGCATCTGCTATCTCTACGACTACGGCAACGAATGGCGGTTCTACGCGATCTTGAAAGAGATTCGCAGCGATGAACCGAGTGACAAACCACCGGAGGTCGTGAAAGAGAAAGGCGAGTCCATCGACGATCAGTACGACGCGCCAGGAACCGGTGAAACCGATCCACCCCTCCCTGACCCACTCTATTCAGTGCTCCCTGAAACTGCGGTCCCCGTTGCGGATCTTCGTGAGTTGGAGAAACGAGATGATGTTGTCCACGTCATCCCACTACTCAGTATCGAAACGGGGTTCGGGGCGGTCTGCGAGCGGTTCGCGATTCAATTCGAAGAGAGGGGATACGTCCTCGAAAACTTCCAGCCGGGGTGGCAGGTCGTCGAGGAGGTTGACGGAGCAGACAAGACGGAGGAAGAGCTCCTCGCGGCCCTTGCGGACGCAGTGCGTGCATGGCACGCTGAAATCGCGGAGATCTCGGGAGTGATGACGGGACAGCATTTCGGCGAGGAGACTGTCGAAGCGATGCACGTGGAACTAGAAGCAGAACTCGAACGCAAGGGATACGGCCACCTGTAGGCTGCTCTCTTGACTCGGGCGATACCACGCATTACAAATCCGCTCTACCCGCTGTGGTCTCAAATTCCACATATAGAGACGTTACAAACACAGGGCTTCGCCAAATGCACCCGAAGCGTTTGTATACATTGCACACGAAGTAAACAATATGGGAACGATCTCGACACGTGTACCCGATGAGTTAGAGGCCGAACTCGAGGCGTATCTCGAAGACGAGAAGCTTGACCGAAGTACGGCCGTTCGGAAACTCCTCTCGGAAGGCCTCGAGGAGTGGCGTCGCGAACAGGCACTTGACCAGCTTGCAGCCGGCTCTATCACAGTTAGCAAAGCGGCCGAGGTGGCGGGGATGTCTGTCTGGGACTTTGCACAACTCGCCAAAGAACGCGATATCACGTGGGTGGCGGACGATCATCTCGACGCAGATCTCGAGGCGCTGTGAATGTGGGTCTTCGACGCCACACCGCTCATCTATCTCGCGAAAGTCAACCGGCTCGAACTCGTCCAGCATCTTGAAACATCGTGTGTAATCCCTAAGCGCGTCTACGAGGAGGTCGTCGCCACCGGCATCGAAGAGGGGTATCCGGACGCGCGGCGTATCGAGCGTCGCGTCGAAGCCGACACCTTCGACGTAGTGGCGGTTGAGATTACCTCGCTCTTCTCTCGGCTTCGGGATAATCGCAACCTCAGCGATGCTGATGTCGCTGTCCTCGCCTGCGCTGAGGCCCACGACGGTGTGGCCGTGATGGACGAAACCTACGGCCGTGACGTTGCTGCCGTTGAGGAAATCACAACCCGGGGAACGGCATATCTTGTGCTGAAACTCACGAAGCAGGGCGTAATCAGTGCCGACGAGGCACGGACAGTAATTGATGCGATGATCGATGAAGGATGGTTTTGTGCGCCTAACGTCTATATGAAGATCATCCAGAAGCTTGAGGTATTGTCGGAGTGATTAATGCAGGACGATGCTGGAAACGGCCCGCACCTACGTCGCCAAAATCAGTAAAGAGTGTTTGAGACCCGCCTGGCGGCCTGAATGCGCCGCAGCGGTTCAGTGGCGAAATCGAGAACTTTGTCGAGGACGTACTCTCTGAGTTGGTTGATTCATTATGTCGAGATCCGTTCTCTTGCGGGGTGTCTGTGACCTGAGGTCTTTGTCGATGTGGCACTGTCGCGTTGGCGATAGCTGAGTGGCATAGGGAAAAGGATGAACGCTCCCTCCCGTAAGGGATACAATCCGGCTCGGTCGCCGAAAGCTGCCATCGGAAATACGAAGTAGAATAGTTTGGCTGGAGGTAACATTATATTCTTTCGTAGCGTGGTGTAGGGTATGGCTGACTCACGTGATGGGGAAGACCAACCGGCGTATGTCTCCCGGTGGAAAGACGCAACCACGGGATTCGACCGAGTACGGTCGGTTGCATCATCGCTCGAGGAGCCGCGGACAGCGGTCTGGATCGCCGATGAAGCATATGTTTCTGAGCCGACGACGCGGAATCATCTCGAACGTCTTGTCGACCTCGGTGTGCTCGTCACCGGAGAGTCTGCACGGGGCAAGACGTACTATCCAGACCCGGTCTACACGCGCCTAACTGCGATACAGGAACTCGTTGCAGAAAACTCAGAAGCTGACCTCTCCCAACAGGCAACAGCCATCCAAGCGGATATCGAGACCTGGAAAGCGGCGTATGATGTCGAGTCACCGCGGTCGCTTCGTGCGTCCGTCACAGAAGATATCTCGGTCGAGGATGCCCAACAGCGACTGCGTACCGCGGCAGATTGGGAGTCCGCACAGTATCAACTTTCGCTGCTTCGGGACGCGATCGACCACTACGACACGTATACTGCCCGTCCGTCTGCCTCTGCATGACTGGCACGGACGAAACGGATACCAAGAGAGAGCAGGCTGTCGTCGATAGTGGGCCCGGCCGTCAGCCACAGCGACCGGATGGCGGTCGGGGGGTGACACAAGAAGACGTCGAGAAACGTCACCGAATTCTGCGATCGCTACGCGAACAACTCGAACACCATCCAGCCATTATGTCCGCGTGGGGGAGCCCGGACGGGCAGTATGCTGAACTTGAGGCGGACGTCGACCCAGCACAGTTCGGGCGCGGTGGGGAATCGGCATCGCTACGGGTGACGTGGCAGCCGAATCCGCACCTTCCACCGAAGACGAGTCTCGACGACCGCCGTCGGACATCACTCACGTCGAACTTCAAAATCCTCTACAGCGAGTCGTCAGGATTCGACTGCGGCGTCCATCTCGAACCGAACCCACACGTCGACGGCCACCTCCACTATCAGGAGCGGGCGTCACCAACCGATGAGTACGACTACGACGAAGTATCGCTTGCGGCGACAGCGCCGGCCGGTGTTCTCTGGGAGGCCCTCGAAATCATCGCCGATCGGCTTCGGCAGACATAGTATCAAATATCTGATTACCGATCAAGGGCCCAGAGTTCAGAAACAGCTCCGAACCCAAGGCGCTCTTCCCTGGACCGCTCGTCTCGACTCCCCACCGCAAGCGGCGGAGCGGCCCCTTCTCACGGGGGCCCGGAGCCGCGCAGGCCGCCGTCCCGGACGGCGGCCAACGAGACGCGGGACGGAGTGGTGCTGGTGCTGCTGCCTGCGGTATCCTGTGTTCGTTGACGAGCCAGTACTCACCGACTAGTAGTGGAATGGAGCAAAGGGCAAATTCGAGAGGAACTGCCCGATGCCTGTCGTCCTATGGAGTCCGACAGGCAACTCTAGTGAACACTGGCCTGCATATGTGCATTGTGTTCTCAAGAGGACGGTGACAACACCTGAATCCTCTCTCCAATGTACGGTAACAACCAGCCGTCGTACGCCTGTCCTCCCTGCACCCAACTCCAACCTTGATCCAGCCCCCAGAGCAGAATATTCAACTACAGGTACCAGAAATGACACCCCAATGGACCCCACGCGGCGGCTCCAAGCCATCGGCGGACTCATAGTCGCGTTGCTCGGTGGGGCTGTGCTCACGTCGCGACCGCTCATCCTCTTAGGTGCGATAGTACTCCTCGCGGGGGTACTCCTCTTACAGTGGCAAGCAACGAGCGAGTTTCGCACGATCCAAGAGCAACTCGCTGTGGAGGTTGCGGCCGCAGAACACCGCACTGTCCCCGACGGAACACTCCCCGTCACCATCTCGGCGACAGTATCCGAACCAGCCACAACGCCGATCGAGCTCGCGGTCGCATACGGCCCTGGCGTTGCGGGCCCAGAAACGACCCTCACACTCGAACCCGGAGACACCCAGACGAGTACCGTACACGAGGTCGAGTTCCCCGTCGCGGGGCAGTTTGAAATCCCAGCGATCCACTGTCATCTCCAAGACTCGTCCAACGTCGTCACAGAAACGCTTGAGATCAACACGGACACCACGATCACCGTCGAACCACCCGCCCCCACTGATGTCCACATCGGACAGGGTGGCGAGCGTCTGGCCGGCCAGTATGGGGAACATCAATCCACAACAACAGGCAGTGGGATCGAAACCGCTGAACTCCGCCAATACCGGCCCGGAGATAGCGTGGGACAAATTGATTGGAAGGCGACGGCCCGACTGAACGAACCCTACGTTCGCGAGTTCGAGGCTGAAACAGCGCGGCACGTGACGATGCTCGTTGACGCCCGACCCCAACTGTGGGATGGCACACGCGGCCGCTCAAAGCTCGCATATCTGCGTGAGGTGGCGCTCGGATTCGTTGAAATGGCCGAAGCAGCCGCCGATCCGGTCTCCTTGTCTGTAATCGAAGCAGCGGGCCTCCGGATGCAACAGACACCAACGGAAACTGCAGCCCAATATCGACAACTCCGTTGGACACTGCAAAATCTCACACCGGAGCAAGGAACGACTGTCCAAACCTCACGATCGGCACGGCGCGGCCCAGGTGAAGCCGGCGCCATCGCACAGCAATTAGCGGCGCGTGACTCAGCGTTTGCCCGCACACTGCAGCCGTACTTTGCAGAACCAGGCTCCTACATCGAACGCCTTGCTGATGACCCGCTGTTTGAAGCGGTGCGACGAGTCACAGAGGAGCGCGCACAACACACGTGGATGATTCTGTTTACTGATGATACGGATCCGCGCCGGACGGTTGAAGCCGCAAAGATGGCAGCGAAACACGAAGGCGCGGTCACAGTCTTTCTCACCCCATCCGTGTTATTCTCCACTGCACACAGCCGGCCACAGCACTACGACCAATACATCGAATTTGAAGAATTGCGCCGTGAACTGGATTCGATCCCCCGCGTAACTGCCTACGAAGTCGCCCCGGGTGACCGACTTGAATCAGTACTCGCGTCTGGGCGCAGTCGTAGTACCCGCCCAATGGAGGCTGACGACTGATGGCGACCCAAGCAAAGAACCCATTCCCGACCGTTTCGCCCACACGACAGCGTCTTGGACTGTTAACCGCTGGAACCCTCGTTGGTGCCGGTGGCTTATTGGCTGTGCTTGGACCACTGGGAATCGTCATCGCACTCCTCGTTGGCGCCCTCTCGTGGTGGCGCTCCGGACTCCTTGGCATTGTACTCCTTCACGCGGGCGCGTTGATGAGTGCAGGCCTCCCACCGCTGTGGTCAACCGCGGTGCTCGAAACCGCGGCCATACTCCTACTGGTGGCTGAATTTCGCACGTTACGCCAGATACAAGCACTCCTCACTCTCAGCGGTGTCGTGGCACTCGGCGGGGCAGTTGCTCTCGCGATCACCCAAAGCAACGGCATCACGACCGCCGCAGTAACAATCGCCGCAAGCGGTGGCCTACTAATCTACGCAGTGCATCGATATGAGAAATTCCAACTCGGACTCCTCGGAGACACGAATGAGTCATAATGCTGAATTGCAGCGCGACGACGCCACAGATGCATCGGAACCTGACGATGAGCAAAGCGCTGACCCAGAGCAGTTACAGGCGCAAGTTGAAACACTCCAGGCAGAAAACCAGCGCTTACGCGAGCAGTATGCGGCAACCCAACAGCAGACATATCGCTACACTGCCCTAGGACTCGCCGGTGTTGGCCTCCTTGCTGGTGTAGCTGGTGTCATTATCACGCCCGCCCAGCAAGTTCTGTTCGCACTCGCTGGCGTCGGCCTTTTCGCCGCTGTCCTGACGTGGTTTCTCACTCCTGAGCAGTTCATCCCCGTCACAATCGGTCACGCCGTCTATGCACCGCTCGCCACCAATCTCGATGCCGTCGCTGGTGAACTGGGACTGTCGGGCAACCGGATCTATCTGGAACAAGACCAGGAGAGTCGACTCTACATTCCAGAAGGTGAGACGACGGCGATTCCGGATGAACTGGATTCCACGTTCACGATTGGTGAGTCCCCGGAAGAGACTGGCATCTCGCTCCATCCCACGGGACGCCAGCTCGTCGATGAATTCGAGGAATCACATAGCGGGCCGCTGCCAGACACACCGAGTGAGCTGAGTTCGCACTTGGTGGAAGGACTGGTAGAAGGATTGGAGTTGGCTACGGACGTCGACGCGACCGCCGATCCCGACAACCATCACATTATCTTCGAGATCACTGATCCCCAGTTCGGCTCGCTGTCACAGTTCGACCACCCAGTACAGTCCTTCCTCGCGATTGGAATTGCGCGCGGACTCGAGACTCCAGTAACGGTTGAGCGGGTGAGTGTGGGCGACGACGAAGAACAGATGACGGTGCGTTGGGCGGCCTTTTCTGCAAACGACATCGATCAGTGACCTCGGGGGAAAGTCCCGATGCGTTCGCCTTGTCTATCTGTAGACTCGCGTGAGGAGCACGAAACTAGCGAGGGCAACAAAGCCGGCCACAATCCCCAAGCCAGGTGTGGAAGTCGGCGTTGTAGTGGGCGTCGGTGAGGAAGCCGTAATCACGCCGCTATTTTCGGGGGCTGTCGTTGCTGCGGCCGTCGAATCGGCTGTCACTGTCGTCGACGCATTTGACGTTGGTTCGGCGGTTGTCGCTGGCGAAGTTGTGGTCGACGTGGTCGAATGTGTGGCTGTGGTCGTTTCTGACGATGTGGTTGTGGTCGCTGCAGGTTGGCTACCACCGCCACCAGATCCTGTAGAACCAGTTTCAGTTTCCGTCTGTTCGCCGGGAGTCTCTGTTGTCGTGGTACTTTTGATTTCGATCGTATGCGAGTCAGTTACCCCAACGACTTCGTGACGGCCATCAACCGTCGTTGTATTTCGGACGTTCGCATACACACGATACGTACCCAGATCACGATCGCTATCGAGAGTCGCTTCGTACTCGCCATCAGCCGTCTTTTCGGCATCCACTCTTGACACGACAGAGTCCTCGTGTGTGAAGACCACTTCCACTGACTCCGGCTCTGGCATTGCAGTCAACTCGTCGATGGTTACTGTCGCAGAGAGTGACTCGCCTTGCTCTACTGCTGTGGGTGCTGAAAGAGACGCATCCCAGCCCGCCACAACAAGCGGTTGTACGTCTTCTACTTCGTAGCCATTCTCGTTCCAAAGGACGAGAACATACGAGCCAGGATCGGCACTGGACGTATCTACTGAGACAGTCCCACTGCCGGTTTGCTCAGTCCTAGTGAAAATCTCGCGGTCACTGTTGCGTACCTCTACAGGGACGGTTTTTCCCTCGGGGGCCTCGACGTTCGCTGTCAGATCATTATTTACAGCAACCCGAGCGACGGAGCGGATCTGGTGTTCTTCTCCGTCAACAGTAACTGTTCTTTGTTCAGTGTCAACAGATTCTGACGCGTGAATACTATATTCTTCAGCTGCAAAGGCGACAGGGACCGTCGTTAAACCTAAAACTACAAGCAAGATGATAAAAAGAGATTGTATATTTGAATTCATTTCGTCAGTAGCACTCAGACGTCTGCTGAAATGTTTTGTGTATTCACTTAGCCAATACCGTCTGATATCCGTGACTGCGGTGTAAAGTAGGGAGCTAGTAACCCTCCTGACCAGTCGCACGCGAAAATGTTATGTTGTATGGATATCCATTGTGTCCTATGCCAGATAGATTAGGACGTTCCTTCTGGAGCGTCACCGCAGCAATTGTTGCGCTGATGATGTTTACATCAGTGGCAGGTGCTGCGTTTGTTGGCGGAGGTGGGGACGTGTATACCACTATCCCCGAAGGAGAAACATTCGAAGCAACAGACTCGGTGGACGTTTGGGAGAGGTCAGTTTTCTCTCTACGGACGAACGTAAGCCAATCCGGTACCGTTGTTCCGAATAAAAATCTTAAACTCGATGATGGAACGACACCTGCCGTTTTAGAAAAAGAAAAGCTATCTGTATTCGCATCTGGTGAGAATATCAGTCTGACCTTCGATTCCAATGATGTAAACGGAGACACAGACCTCATCATTGCAAAACTGGATCCAGACCAATCGGGTGCGGAACTTGACCAATCGATGGACCGAACCCAGCTTATTCAACAGCTCACCACAGAAAATGCTAATCAAAACGCGACCTTCTACGAGCAGACCGACTTAGATGCGGACAATGAGTTTACCACAACCTATGACCCAGATGGCTCCGGGCACTACGTGTTTATGCTCGAAAAGCCGGATACGGGTGAAGGACTAAACGTCGCTAACAATGAGATTTCTGTCGATAGCCAAACAACGATTGTCGGCGTTGAGGCTGCGATGGTTCAGAAGGCTGCTGGCGACGTCACCACTCCTGATAACGGTAAAATCGAACGTGGAACTAGCGCAGAGTTCGATGTCACTGGAAACTTAGCTGCTGGCGCGGGCGCGACAAACCATTCGCTCGTCCTGTATGACAACTCTACGTTCGAGGATAGTACTACTACGATTACTCTTGATGGTGAACTGAACCGCGACCAGCCGACGGAGAACCTCTCTGTTGACCGCGAGATTGAATACGTCAATGGGGTTGCAAATGTTACTGGGACGGTCTCCGTCGCTGGAATGAGCATCGGCGATGAAGAGCGATCTGGAAATTACACTGTTGCAAGTGTTATTGAGGACGTTGCTGATAGAGCAGATAAGTCTGAACCTGAGACGACTGCTGGATCTAAAACACTTGACGCGTCCGCTGTCGCTGTCAAAAACAAGGATGACAGCACTACCCTGACCATCAAGACGTTCAGCAATTGGTCGACAGGAACCTACCGATATATCTACGCGTCTCAGGGTGACGGTATCAACGACTTCAGTACTGCCACCGGCACTGTCGAAATCGTCAAAGCCGACGATGGTGACGATGGCAACAACAATAACGGTGGCGGTGGCGGCGGTGGCGGTGGCGGCGGTGGCGGCATCGCCCCGCCGGTTGAACCTACGCCGGAACCCGTCTCAAAGACTATTGAAATTGGTCCGGACGGATCCGGCCAAGTGGAACTCTCCGGTGGCTTCGGCGCAACGAGTGTCACGGTGAACGTCCCCGGCGCAACCGGCCAGGTGACGGTTCAGGAACTGTCCGGTCCGCCGGCAGATGCCCCGGCCCCAACTGGGCAGTTCGTGAGCGGCGTAGACATTTCCGCGCCTGACCCATCCGAAGGTGAAACGGCAACAGTGACCGTTGGCGTGTCCCAGTCGCGGCTTGACGAACTCGATGTCTCCGCTGAGGAGTTAGTCATCCAGCACTACCGCGATGGTGCGTGGGAGACGCTCGACACAAGCGCTGAAACCCAGGATGGCGAAGTTATCCTGAGCGCAGAGACGACCGGCTTCTCGCCGTTCGCGGTCACCACCCAAGAGCAGGTGACGACGACCACGCCGACTACGACAACGCAGCCGGACGACACAACAGACACTCCGACAACCGAACCTGGCACGGAAACGCCCGGGCCAGGTTCCGGTGATGGCTTCCCCACGACGTGGCTGATCGTTGTGCTGGTGGTCATCATTGTCGCTGCGGCCGTCCTCTACACGCAGTATGACGGCGGCAACGGCGGCTCGGGACTCTAGAACTGCAAACTTTCGCCGATCGCTTTTTTCGAAGTCCAGGCAACACGACTCGGGACCGTTAAGTAAGCTCCATCTAACACATCAGCTATATGGCTGATGCCGCCTCGATACCGTCCTCCAAACGTACGTCAACGCCGGTCGTGTCGTGCCGTGAGGTGACACGACAATACTCACGTGGTGCTGACTCGCTGTTTTCTGGCCAGTCCCAGCCAACGGTCACGGCTCTCGATGCAATCTCGGTCGATATTCATCCAGGCGAATTCGTCGGGATTGCGGGCCCAAGTGGGAGTGGCAAATCAACGCTCCTCCACTTACTCGCCGGGCTCGATACGCCCACGAACGGCCACGTCACACTCTCTGGAACAGAGACAACGGGCCTCTCAGAACAGCGCCGGGCACGACTTCGCTTAGAAAACGTCGGGATCGTCTTCCAGCACTTCTATTTGCTCCCCTCCATCTCAGCTCGCTCGAATGTGGCCCTCCCCCTCGTCGAACACGGCGTTGGCAAGCGAACGCGGTGGGAAAAGGCGACGGGACTGCTTGAACGGGTTGATCTCGCCGATCGGATGGGACACAAGCCCGGCGAATTGAGCGGTGGCGAGCAACAACGCGTGGCGATTGCACGGGCTCTCGTGACCGACCCTGACGTCGTTATTGCTGACGAGCCAACCGGGGAACTCGATACAGCGACGGGTGAACAGATTATCGAGGTCCTCAGCGAGAGCGCCGACGATCGGGCCGTCATCGTTGCCTCCCACGATGAGCGCGTCCTCGAACAAACAGATCGGGTGATCCGACTCCGCGATGGTCAGATCGTAAACAATGGGTAGGTGGCACCGATATGCGGGCCTCTTGCGCTTAGCCGTCGGTCGCATCACCGGCCGGTTTGCACGCGGCGAAGGCAAACAACTCGCGATGAGCATCCTCGGTGTCGCAGTCGCGATTATGGTGATGGTCACGGTTGGCGGCGTCGCGATCGGCCTTGCGTCACAATCCGCGATCCAAGGTGAAGACGTGGATTATTGGATTGTCCCAGAGGATCGGACAGCATCCTCGATCGCCGTTTCAGTTGAGGGCACTCAACTCGGTGGAACACACGATGTGGCGACCCGGCTCAACCAAGACCCACAGATTGACTATGCCAGTCCAGTCTTACTCCGGGTTGTACAAGTCCGCGCCCCAGCATCGAACACGTCAGAATACGTGATCGCAGCGGGCGTCATTCCGGATGGCACAGATCGAGAAATCTTGGGTGTCTCGACAGCTGCCCTGACGCCAGGTGATCCATATTACGCAAATGGCTCGTATGAAGGCGACTGGACGGGCGAAGTCGTGGCGAGTGAGGCCGCCGCAGAGCTCCTGTCACTAGACACTGGAGAGGAACTCACCCTTCCACGCAAGGATCTCAATCGGTCGCTCCAGGTAGTAAATGTCTCCACAGGTAGTTACTCGACCGGTGCTGGTCCGCTCCCTATCGTTGTCGTACATCAAAGTGAACTTCAAGCGATTACTGGCGCAACGGATGGTGACCCAGCAGATCAAATCCTCGTGAGTACCTCTAGTACTGGCGTCAAATCCCAGATCGAGGCACTCTACCCCCAAACAACCGTGATTACAAAAAGTGGCTTTGCCGGACAGAGTCTTTCGACATCGAGTCTGCCCGTTGCAATTGCGGTGACCGCAGTCCTGACTGCCGTTGTCGTTGGGACGCTCTTTGTTGCAACAATGATGGGCTTAGAACTGCACGCCGACCGAAAGCGACTCGCGGTTTTAACTGCGGTCGGCTATCAAACGAGTTCGCGCGCGTTCCTCGTCGTGGCTGAAACATTCATCCTGACGCTGCTTGGGACCGCTATTGGCATTCTCCTCGGAATCGGTGGGATCGAATTGACGAACCGACTGGCAGCGCAATATCTCGGCGTCCAATCGGTCGCGTCATTTGATCCGCGATTAGTGCTTGCAGCTGGCGTTGTGGCGACTGTCATTGCTGCCGCAGCATCGGTCTATCCGGTCTGGCTGACGCGGCGCGCAGACGTCTTGGAGGTGCTTGGCTAATGTGGCTCATCTCGAAACTGCGGGCTGTCATCGGGATTGCGATCCAGCAACTTCGCCACGACAGAGCCCGTACGATCCTCGCTGTCATTGGGATCTGCTTAGCTGTGCTTTCGATGACGCTGCTTGGGAGTGTTGGATTGGGTGTCATCGAGACTGGCCAAGAGAAATTTGACGCCTCTGGGCGCGATCTCTGGGTTACAGGTGGTGCCGTCCAACTCGCACCCGGGACTGTCGGCGGCTTCGAGAATACGGTCTATGACGCCCACTCGGTTTCGGCGGAGATCGAGCAACGCGATACCGTCAAGACAGCCGTGCCGATGGCCTTCCAGACCGTCTATGTCTCTCCGAATGGCTCGGAGTTTGATACACTCATTGGCACTGGTGCCCCTGCTCGAGGCGGGTCTGTGCAAATCACTGCCGGGCAGGAGTTCTCCTCACGAGACATCCACTATGCGGATGGCACATACAATGGGTCGATGACGCACGAAGTCGTCATCTCTCCCCAGACGGCGGAGCTCTACCACGTCTCCGTCAATGATTCCCTCTATATTGGCGGGACGATCGGGAGTGCCCAGCGGAACGAATTCCGCGTCGTCGGGATTTCGCCCACATTCTCGCAATTCCTGGGGACCCCGACTGTCATCCTACATCTGAGTGAACTGCAGGAAATCACGGGAACGACCGCGAATGATAAGGCGACGATGATCACCGTCGACGTCGCCGACGATGCCGCTGTGGCTGCCGTCGAGTCCGACATCCAAGCGGCCTACCCAGAGTATCAAGTGCGAACGAACCGCGAGCAGCTCCAGGCAACACTTGAACGCCAAGCCGTGCTCATTGCAGCGGGTGGGAGTCTGGTGATCCTTGCGGCGATCGCCGGCATCGCACTCACCACGAACTTACTGCTGTCGTTGGTCTATCAGCAGCGTGAGACGCTGGCTGCCTTACGCGCACAGGGGGCTGCAGCCTCGACACTTGTTGGGGTTGTGGGTACCCAGGCGTTGCTTCTTGGTGTCGGTGGTGGGATTCTCGGCGCAGCGCTGACCGTTCCTGCAATTCAGGTGTTAAATATCGCTGCCGATGCAATCGTCGGCTTTGAGAATGTCGTGAGCATTCAGCCGCGGATCTTGCTTGGTGGGATCGTCATTGCGCTCGTGATCGGAATTGTTGGCGCGCTCACCGCCGGGTGGCGTGTCTCACGTCTCTCACCGCTCGAACAATTGGGGTAAGGCAATAGTGTGGTGTTCTCTCACACACTGTGTCCAACCGTCGAGACCTGCTCTGCCTGATAGGTCAATCGAATTCGGGAACGAAACCCTCGGCAAGTTCATCGGCGAGTTCACCACCGGTGAGCCACCTAATTTGTTCGTCGTCAAACCCGTATTTTGGGAGTAGCGATTCGGCTGCTTCGCCAAGCGGTATATCGTTCGTAACAATGGTGACTTGATCAGTAGTATCAAGCAGCATTTCAAGCGCCAGACCCACAATTTCGGTATCCGCTTTTTCGACGATGTCCTCTGATCGATTGGTGGAATTTGCGATGAACTTCCGTGTCTGATCCATCACATTTGATATATCTGCGTCGGAATAGGACGGACTTTCGGTGACTTTCATCCAAAATACAACGCGGATACCCCGAGGCTTGACCTCGGGGAGGAAGCTGACACTACCCTTCACAAACTACGCTCGATGGCAAGACTGACTCCCCAATTTCAATATGTAGCTTTAAGTATTTATACCATTTCTAATGAAGTATGGAGGTTGTTCGGAACATCCAAGTAAAACTCGACGTTCCCCAAGAGGACTCTAAAGTTCTCGATGAGACGTTCGAGCAGTTCCGACAGGCGGCACAACACGTCGCTGACCACGGGTGGGACGACAACCCCTACAACATCACAGACACCAAGAACACGCTCCACAAAGAGACGTACTCTGACGTTCGTGACGAACTCTCCCTCCAATCCAGCCTCGTTCAATCAGCCCGTAATCTTGCGGCCACCGCACTCGGGAACTGCAAAGACCGCAAGTTCGATGGCGAGAAAGCCGGTAAGCCCGAGTTCCGAGGGAGCGTCGTCGTGTACAACGGCCGAACTATTACGTACAACGACGACCACGTTTCCCTCGCTACGACCGACAAGCGCGTGACCGCTGAATACGTCACACCGGTCAACGAGGAAGGAACGCCGTTCGAGGACTACTGGACTGACGAATGGGAGAAAGCCGAAGCAACGCTCCACAAGCGTGATGGCACGTACTACCTTCACGTCGCTGTGAAGAAAGACGTTGAATCTGATTCTGATTCTTGCGACGAACAATCCGAGAACGGAGTGGTTCTCGGTGTGGATTTGAACGTGGATGGGTACGTCGCCGTTACCAGCACGGGAGCGTTCTTCGGTAACGCAGACTCCCTCAATCACCGACGCAACGAGTACGAGCGTCGGCGTGGCAACCTACAACAGACAGGCACTCGGTCAGCGCACCTCACCATCAAAAGCATCGGGTCACGCTTCGCCCGGTGGAGCGCCGACTACCTCCACCGTATCTCCAAAGCAATCGTTCAAGAGGCTGTGAAGAACGACTGTACGGCGATTGCGTTCGAGAACTTGAAGCATATCAGGAAGCGCATCTCGAATGCCAGTAAGTTTCAGCAGTGGGCATTCAAAGAACTCCAACGTCACGTTGAATACAAGGCTGAAGAATACGGTATCGCCGTGGATGACGTGAATCCCGCGTACACGAGTCAACGGTGCAGCCACGGCGAGTGCGGGTTCACGCACGAAGATAACCGCGACGGTGACGATTTCGAGTGCCTGAAGTGCGGGAAGCAGTTGCACAGCGATTACAACGCCGCTCGGAATATCGGGTGGCGTCTTATCCAGCACTGGCTCAAGTCTGGTGCTGGACGAGCCACGAGTCAACTGGCTCTGAAGTCAGGAACATTGAACGCGAACGGTCGATTCCGACCTACCGAGTTACTCGGTTAGAACGGGAGTCCACTGACAAGCCTCGGGGCTTGATCCCGAGGCAGTTGACCCAGCCCTCTTGTACTGCCACCTCAACAGGAGACCCACTAGAGGTATACGCGTCGGGTGCTGAATCTCCAGTTACCTCGGCGTACACTCGTGGCGAGATACGGAAAACGGTATCACGCTAACGAGCTTCACGGGCGAGTGCTCGAAAACGCGTGCTTTCACGCCGACCGCAACTGATGAGAACCGAGGAATCGATGAAAATGGCCCCGCTTTCGTGCTCCATTCCCGGTCAATCCTCGATGACGGGACGAAGCGCATCCAGAATGATGCCTGCTTCTAAGGGTGCAATCTCTTGTTCACGGGCCATTATTTGATGTGTGACAGAGCCGTCGACGTACTCGTGAGCGTATTCGAGTGCAACAGCGAGCCCATCCAGCCCGTGGCGATCGATGTACGTATCGAGATCGTCGTCCCGTAGCCGACGAGCAATCGCCTCAACTAACTCCGGCGTGATTTGTCGCTTAGCATCGCCTGCGACCAATTGGAGGTCAATTTTGTGCGTCGTATATTCTGCTGGTCGTCCATCATTTGATTGCTCAATGAAGCCAGCGACTTCGAGGTCGTCGACGTATTCGTAGACCGTTCGCTGCGGGAGATCGAGCGTCTCAACGATATCTTGGATCGTCGTTGCTGGGTGATGGTGGATGTAGGTATAGATCCACGCTTTGCGAGGATTCTCAAGGAGTTCAAACACCTCGCCACCAGTGTCGAGTGGGGTATCCCCGTTCGCTTCTCTCGTTGCCATTCCTAATAGCGAGTTGCACGCAAAACGCAATAAAGTTTGTTAGGACGGAGTTGCACCGATACGGGCGGGATCGTGTGCGCAGTGGTTAAAACACGTTGACGTGAGTTCTCTCCGGGTGTCCGCCTGCACCGAAACCCCAGCTAGCTAACTCCAGGGTTAGAGTCCGCGTCGCCGCCAAGCTGTGCGTCCTCGTTGGTTCCGGTTATGTCGAACGACGTAGCTTCGGCTGACACGATGTGATTGGTGCCCGTGATGTTGTGCAATCGCTCGTACGTGTAGCCTGCGGAGCCGCTATACGCGAGATATCCATAGCGCCTCCTGCGTCACTTCTGTGCTTGCGTGTCTTCGGCGGACGTTGAATCGAAACTGGAGTGCGAGCTGAAAAACAGATCTTTGATCCCAGGCATCCCGTCATAGACCCACAGGAGGAGTGTGAATACGCTTAGTGCCACTCCAAACAGCATCATTGGGGTCGGCTCAAGTGAGAGGAAGAACTCGATAAAACTCCGCGAGTGACCTTCAGGGACGTCTGTCAGGGGCCACAGAAGATACCCGAGCGCAAAATAATCCCCGTGGAGCACCGGGCCCAGTCCATCCCCAATGAGGTGGGTACCGTAGCCAATTCCGAAGGCAGTCGTGAGCGCACGCTGGTCGGGATACCGAAAGAGGATCCTAAGAACGAACAGAATGAGGACGAAGCTAAAAAGCGAATGTGCGAGGCTGCGACCATAGGGGAGAAGCGGGATTGTCCACGTGAGTGGTTTATCGATCAGATCTGGAAACTGGGTGCCGAATCCCAACGCGAAGACGGTGAGCCCAATTGGGGGACGACCAAGACGCCACCGCGAATACAACGAATACAGAAGATAACCGACTGCTGCGTGTCCCCAAGGTAGCATTTAGTGACTTGTTAGACCCAGGTCGTATATGAACTTCGCTTGTCGTATCGCATCTATATACCTGCTATTTTGCTGCAAGCAATCCCTACCTAACCCCCGGAACAGAAGACGGCAAAACGACACCTTAGTAAGGGACGGCTAGGCTGGCATAGATATGGCTGTCAAGCAGCGATTGCAGTTCGTTCACGCGACTGTCGCGTGGACGCTCGGCGTGATCCTCATCCTGGCGCTGCTTGAATCGATCTCCTATGAACTCGTCTTTGTGACGTCACTCATTGGTTTTCTCGTGATTACAGAACTCACCGCTCCATTTTCAATCTCGCCAGCGTGGCGGCGCCGACTACTGTATATTATCGGACTTGGACTCGTTGGCTTCGGCTATATCGTGATTCGGCGGATTCTCGAAATCCTCCCCCCAGGAGTGTTCTAACAGATGGACCTTCGAGATCTTGTAACTCCACAGGCCCTCCTGTTGGCGCTTGTTGGGGTGTTGATTGCGGTGATGCTCGTCACCGCGAGTACCTCGGCTGCTGCTTTTAGCGTCTTTAACCCCTCGTGGGATGGCGCCTCTGGAATCCAATCAACGGCCACTGAGGAAGCTATTGAAACCCGCGTTGCGCTCTCGACGGCTGCCTATGGCGATGTGTCGCCTGCTGGCACCACGGCTCTGATCATTGGGCCTGATGAGACCTACACAGAGAGTGAACTCACACAGGTACGGCAGTTCGTTGCTGCGGGTGGGACACTCGTTGTTGCTGATGACTTTGGGAGCGGCAATCAGATTCTGACTGGTATCGGTGCCGAGACCCGCTTTGATCGACGCCTCCTCCGTGATCCACAAAATAACGGCCCCTCTACGGCAATGCCAACGGCGACTGTCGTGCCCAATGCGTCAGAAACCACTAGCGCCGAGACGGTGATGCTAAATTATGGGACGGTTTTGACCGTCGAGAATGCAACTGTCCTCGCCCGAAGCTCGGAGTTCTCCTATCTCGATCGCGACACTGACGGTGAAATCGACGAGAATGAATCGCTCCAATCGTCTCCAGTCATCGCTCGCGAGGAACTCGGCAGTGGGACGGTTATTGTCGTGAGTGATGGGAGCCTGTTCATCAACGCGATGCTTGAGCGGGCTGACAACCAGGCGTTTACGACTGATTTACTCACGGGGTCCGAACTCGTCTTACTGGATAGCACACACACGTCCTCAAGTCCACCACTCCAAGTTGCGCTCGTGACACTCCGAACTAACGCGTGGGCCCAAGTTGCGATCACGCTGTTATTGGGTGTTCTTGGGTATCTCTCGCCGCGGCTGTGGCGACAGCGCAACGCGCTCGTCCCGCAGTCGGGAGATTGACATACCCAACGTGTGTCTCGTCGAGCAATGAGTACGCCGGCCGAGATTTATGACTCGATCCAAGATGAGGTCGAGACAGTCCTCATCGGTAATGAGGAGGTCATCGAAGGGCTCACAATTGCGCTGTTAACGCGTGGCCACGTGCTACTTGAGGGCGTTCCAGGAGTTGCAAAGACAACGATTGCGAACGTCTTCGCCCGGGCGACGGGATTAGACTATACCCGGGTCCAGATGACGCCTGATATTCTCCCAGCAGACGTGACTGGGACGGAAGTCTACCGCCAAGAGAACGGTGAATTCGAGCTCCAGCGTGGGCCTATCTTTTCAAATCTTGTTGTGGCTGATGAGATCAATCGGGCGACGCCGAAGACACAGAGTGCGCTCTTAGAAGCAATGCAGGAGCGACAGGTGACCATTGCTGGCCAGACATTGTCGTTACCGACTCCGTTCGTCGTCGTTGCGACCCAAAACCCGATCGAGATGGAAGGGACCTATGAACTCCCTGAGGCGCAAAAAGACCGGTTTATGCTCAAATATGAACTGGAGTTGCTGCCGACTGAGCTGGAAAAAGATGTGCTTGACCGGTTTGATTCGACACCAGACCTTGGGCCCGAAGATGTCGAGCAAGTTGTGACCACTGATGAGATCATCGCTGGTCGCGAGACCGTTGAAGAGGTCCACGTTAGCGACGTTGTCAAGAACTACCTGCTGGCTATTGTGACTGCCACGCGTGATGCGTCCGAGATCGAGTATGGGGCCTCGACGCGTGGGTCGCTGGCAATGTTGAACGCGAGTAAGGCACGAGCAGCGATTCAGGGCCGCGACTATGTGACGCCGGAAGACGTCCGAGCCCTGGCCGTGATGGTCCTCCAGCATCGGTTGGTGTTAACCACAGAAGCAGAAATGAGTGAACGTCCCGTGGCCGACATCCTCGAAGACCTGATTGAGCAAGTGCCTGTCCCGGAAGCTGAACCAGCAGAACTCACCGTTAGCGATTGACCCAGGAGAGCCACCGCCCTCTCCAGTCGACGGAAGGACATTTATATTATCACGGCAACGTCAGAGTGTGCGTGGAAACCTGGTTGTTGGACTACAGCTCTTCTTTGCGGTCTGTCTGATCTGTAGTGGAAGTGTGGCTGGAGTGGCAGGCCAACCCTCCCAATCTGATACGCAGGTTACTGCGGTCAGTGCTACAACTGGCCCGCTATTCCAGCAGAACGAGACCACAACACCAATTCGGCACAAAGATCCCGACGAGGCAGCGTCAGAGGATGCGACTACTGCTCTTCAGCGGGAACTTGCGGCTCGCCTGAGCCAGCGACTGAGCCAAAGTAGTGTCAATATCAGCCAGGGAGAGTATGAACAGGCCCAAGCAGTACTCGGAGATGATTATTCGGAACTGCTTCAGAAGTACTCCGAGGTTGCGGAGGACAGTGGCGTCGAAACGACAGCTGCAGACTTTGAACAAGCCCAAGAGAAGCAACAATCTCTCTCGACGCAAGTCTCCGAGTATCAACGGACGCAGGAGGCATATCGAGAGGCCAAAGCAGCGGGGAATGACACTCGCGCTCGAAAATTAGCGCGGGAGCTACTCCGAACCCAGAATACGATCCAGCAGAACGCATCGGACCTCAATCAGTCCTATACGGACATCCAGACGACCTTGGGGGTCGATACCTCGGTTGGACAGCAAGAAGTTCGGACTGTCTCTGAGAACATCTCCGAGACACAGGCCCAAATTCGGGACGCAGAATTTACAGACACTCATCTGCGTGCTGAGGCCGTAACGCAGAATGGCTCCTTTAGTGACCCAATCCGTATGTCGGGAACCCTCCAGACAGCCAGTGGTGAGCCCATCGAATCCCAACGCGTCAATATCACCGTCGGAGCACAGACGTATCCCGTAACGACTTCCGACACGGGCTCATTTACGCTCCACTATCGGCCGGTCACACAGCCGCTTGGAACGCATTCTGTGCCGGTTCGATACGAACCGACAACTGCATCGCTGTATCTCGGTGCCGACTCCTCAATTAACGTGTCTCTCACGCAGTCGAGTGCGACGGTGCGCATTCACAATGCCTCACAAAATGTCGGCTTCAACGATCCGGTGTCGCTTCGCGGCCGCGTGACAGCCAATGAAACAGCCGTTGGAGAACTGCCTCTTGTGGTCTCTCTCGGCGGGCAGCCAATAGCACAGATTGCGACCGAACGCAACGGCTCATTCGCTCTCAGTGAGCGGCTCAATGCAACGATTCCGACTGGTGAACGGTCGCTTACAATCACTACACCGTACACGAATCGATCGGTTGCAGTCTCCGAGACAACAGCCTCCGTCCAAATCGTAGGACGGACACCGACGCTCACAGCGACAACGCGTCCACAGGGTAATACCTCAGTCGTGGTTTCGGGACAACTCACTGGCCCCGACGGAACGCCGCTTGCAAATACAACGGTCACAGTCTCCGCTGACGACCACCGTCTCACGGAGACGTCGACGGGCCCGAATGGGACGTATGAACTCGCACTCCAGAGTGACTCCCTACCCGAGAATGCCTCTGCACTGCAGGTTCGCTATGCCGACGCGCAATCCAATCTTGAAGCTGTGACCACGGTTGCGTCGCTTCCGTCTCGATTTGCACCGGCTAATGGTGGGATTCTCACCGCAATACAGCAACAGCCACTCATTACGGTCGCCCTCGTCGGTGCGCTACTCAGTTTCTCCGGTGGCGGGATGTACCTCTATCGCCAACGGCAGTCCGCCCCAGCGCCATCTTCGAGTGATGTCGCATCTGCTGATGAGGAGACACCGGATGCGACACCTGGCGACACAGATACAACTAGTGAACAGGCGCCACCGACACTTGAGTCGGCTGAACGTGCTCTTGCTGATGGACATCCGGATGATGCGGTTGTGCTTGCCTACACAGCAGTTCGTCCACAAGTCGCTACGCAGTATCCGATTGACACCCAATTGACCCACTGGCAGTTTTACAACGCGGCTGTTGCGGCAGGCATCGCTGAAGGCTCTGCACTGGAGTCGCTTACGACTGCATACGAACGTGCCCGCTATGCGGCAGATCCTGTTGGGCTAGACACCGCCGAGGAAGTACTCACCACAGCCGAGGGACTGCAACACTCACTTGAGCAAGACGATGTGTCCGACCCCGACACGTAATATCCCCTACTCACAAGGAACGACCCGCGTCAGCAGTGAGCGAAGTGGGGGAAGGTAGTTTACTGGAACAGTTCGTCGAGCGGGCGGTCGGTGCCGTCTTCGGTAGTAGCAGCCGGGTCGGGTTCGACCGATGGGGCGTCGAACAGCTGGCCACCACCCTGTTTCCGGGCGGTTAGTATCTCATCGAACTCCGATTTCATATCGGAATCGAGCAGTGGCGCGTCGAATGCGCTGGCGACATCGTCAGGCAGCGGCGGGCGAGCTGCGTCTCGGTGGCGCTCGATTTTCTCAGTCAGGTAGAGGTTGTCCTGGAGGGCGCGCAGCACGGGAACGTATCGCAGGTAACTGTACTCGTCGAGCAGGGTAATGCCATAGTAGGTCAATCGCCAGAACTCTCGCGGGTCGTTCTGGTCGGCGTCGTCACCTTCGTAGACGGCTTTCCTCACCAGTTGCTTCTCAGCGAGCCGGTCTAGATGCTCACGAATGGTCGATCGGTTTTTCGGGACGAGGTACACGAACTCGTCCAGAGTGACGAGGTGTTCAGGGTGCCCCAAGATCGCCTGGATTATGTTGTAGCGGGTTTCCTGCGTGATGAAGCGATGTGCACGCCGCTGTTTCTCGAACGGGAGGACGTCTTCACCGCCGAAAGGATCGGTTCTCCCTCCAGGCGGGCGTCGTGGGACCTCTGTACTATCGCTCATACTCATCGTTTCTAGCCGCGGTTATGTAACTGTTCGAGATAGGCAGGTTGGAAAAAATCTAATATCCCAACTTGTATGTGAATGTTTAAGCGATGGGAAGCGATGGAACAGTGCTACCCGTGGACGACACTCGATGAACTGCGCAAACTCGCTGGTGAAATGCCTAGCTCGCATCCGTTCTAGTTTAGTGGCGAGCAAAGCTGAACTCACCCGATTCAACCTGGCTGCGTAGCCGTTGCCTGTGTGGATTTGGATTTCGTGACGCCCACAGCAACAGCTCGTCCAAATCCGGTAGTTCGTAGCCCAACTCAACCATAAGATATAGCTGAATCAGATGAGCGTGCCGCTCCACGGCTAGCGAGCAGCGACGCCGAGGGAGCCGCGACGCCGACTCGTCGGCGTCTGCGGCGGCTTCGGCCTCACGCTGTCTGGCCTCAAGTGACCGCAACTCGTCCACAATTACACGGCTCATCATCAGCGAAATTGCTGCCATGATAACCAGCGCCTCGATAATGTAGGCGTCGGTCGTGTTGATCTCGTCCAAACCGAACCGCGATTTTAACTCCTTGAACAGCAACTCGACTTCCCAGCGCGCCCGATAGAGCTGCGCGATATCGGGCGCGCTATAGTCCTCTTTGCCGAGATTCGTCAGATACAGATGGTACTCGTCGGTCTCCTCGTTGCGCAGGCCGATCAGCCGAAACGTCCGGGTCGCGCTTGCGCCCGACCCTCGTTTGCGATCAAACGAGAGCGTGATGCGGATATCAATCTCCTGTCGCTGCAGGTCGTCAAGGACGGCCTGCAGCGACTCCCCTTCCAGCGGGATACTGTTGCCCCGCCACGTCCGTAGTTCTTCGACGATCTCGAAGTTCGCGTTGTCCTTGACGCGGGAGACGAACCATCCGCCGTTCTGGTCGATTCGGTCGAACAGCCAGAAGTCGTAGAAGCCTAAATCAAGGAGTATGAGGGCGTCAGCTACCCACTCTCCGGTGGGTAGCTGACTCCGTTCATGAGTTGTTCCGTCGGTTGTGCGGAGCCGTGTTGGGAGACCTGTCGAGAGTGACTCGATGAGGTGGAGCTTCAGTTCAGCTTGGTCCTCGCCAGTTGCTGCGTAGACATCAGCGGCGTCCTGGTACAGTGAAACGATAGTCGCGTCGGCAATCAGGACGTCTCGAAAGCGTTCGAGACGTCCGTTCAAGTCGGTTCGTCCAGTATCGAGATTCTCGATAGCGTCATCGAGAATCTCTCGAAGGAGTGCAACGAAGCCCGGTTCGAACCAGTCGTGGAATGCTGCGTAAGAGAGTTTGTCGCAGTCAGCCATCTCGACGTAGCGTTCGAGAAATGCTTGTAGAGAACGGTCTGAGCCGGCAGCGAAGCCAAACGAGAGTGTGTAGAACAGTGCAACGATGTCGAACTTGCGCTGACGTTCGACGAGATTCGTTGCGCGAGCGCGCTCGCGCAACTCATCGGAGGGAAACGCTCTTTGAATCCGGTCAACTACGACTGAATCCGGTGGGCTGTAGGTCATACTTCCCACCGGGTTTCTCAACCGGGTAGTTGCGACGATATCAGATCAACAGACGGCGGTCGGTTGTCGCGTTAAACTAGAACGGATGGCCTAGCTCGGAAAGGCCACAGTGGGAGACTGAGTTCGGAATCAACGAATTCTTCGACGAGTGACCTCGTCGTGTGTCAGCGGATTCTCTGCATTGTCAACTACCTCACTCGACTCGCGCTCCCGCTTCAGTTGAAACCGGCCGGCTTGACCTCCTCCTCCGCGTGGATAGACCCGCAACCAGCCAGTCGGCGAGAAACCTTTAGGCGAGTGGAATGGGATCTCTGATATAGTGAGACGCCTCGACGACACGGAAATCGATGAAGTGCTCATTCGAAATGGCATCGGCGTGCTGGCACTGGTCGACGGCACACAACCGTATGCAATCCCGATTTCCTTCGGCTACGATGCAGAAGAGATGGTCTTTCCGATGCAGTGGGGTGGCGGCTACAGCAGCCGGAAGAGTGAAGCGATCGAATCCAACCCGAACGTCTGTCTCACAGTGTACGAGCAAGACGCAGACGACCCCGCGATCTGGCGGAGTGTCGTTGTGACGGGCGAGATCTACGAGATCGAGGACGCCGACACAGAGCAAGCATACGCCAGCCTAACCGCAAATGCAGAGTTCCCACCAGACCTCGGTGTCTGGGGGATCCCCTTCGAGGACGTTGAGTTCCGCTTGTTTGGGTTGACTCCTGACGAGTGCACCGGACGTGAGTTTGCCACAGAATATGGCGGCTGGGACGGCTGAAATACATCCAACCCGACAGTAACCCTGCTACACAAGAGCGAAGGACTAATTCCTCTGAGTGAGCCAATGGAATCAAGAGTAATTCGGGATGTGGCTCAGACAATCAGAGATTGGGTGCTTACAGGCCCAAATCCAGTGTCGCTCAGGCTCTACACAAAAATACACGTTGATTAGTGAAATTATATTAAAATTTATACATTTTCAAACCTTCAATTTAGCTATAGATATGTGGACAGGAAAGTCGAGTTCATTACTGGATGCAGACAACAAATCAATTGAGTAATGATATCAAGAATACGAGCTGATTGGCGGGCAGCTACTAGTCTAACAGGGAGTGTTATAAAGTGGCTCACCATTCCGTTACTGTTTCCTGTCATACTCTCGCTTTATTATGGCCGTGGGCTCTCGACATTTCTCGCGACGATCGTTATTGCGTTTAGCGTGGGCTGGGGGCTGGAACAGACGCATAACGATCCTGCAGATGCTCTCGGACCGCGCGAAGCGTTCCTTATGGTGGCGCTGACGTGGCTCCTAGTTAGCGTAGTTGGTGCGGTCCCCTACGTGATCGAAGGGGCTTTCACGTCCTATGGGGCGAGTTCGACACTCCGTCTCCCCGTTAACGCGCTGTTCGAGACGATGAGTGGATTCACAACCACGGGGTCCACAGTTATGGGGAGTATCTCCTTCGAGAACCATTCCCGCGCACTGATGATGTGGAGACAGGAGACTCAGTGGCTTGGAGGGATGGGAATCGTCATTCTTGCGATCGCGATTCTCCCAGAACTCTCCGTTGGCGGAGCCCAGCTGATGGATGCGGAAGCTCCCGGCCCTGGACTTGAGAAACTTACCCCCCGAATCGCTGAAACAGCACGCGCACTCTGGGGACTATATGTCGGTCTTACAATCCTCGAAATCGTCGGACTATACGCGTTTCACCGTGTGGGACTAGCCCCCGAGATGACGCTGTACAATGCGATCGCACACGGCTTCACCACGATGCCGACAGGCGGGTTCTCACCGGAAGCCCGATCGATTGAGGCGTTCACCGCAATTGTCCAGTGGTTCATTATTCCGTTTATGATCGCAGCGGGGACGAACTTTGCATTGTTCTGGCATCTCTGGAACCGCGACCTCCAGACCGTGAGGAACGATGTTGAAGTGAAGGGCTATATTGGCGTTATCGGTATCCTCACCGCACTCGTTGCAGGGCTACTATTCACGAATTTGGGGAGCGAGATGCTCACGGGAGGCGTTGAGCCGGCCGTCCGGCATGCCGCCTTTCAGATTGCATCTATCGTCACGACGACTGGCTACGCAAGTATGGACTTCAATCTCTGGGGACAACAGACCAAGTTCGTTCTCTTGTTCGCGATGTTCATTGGCGGCTCAGCGGGGAGTACCGGCGGTAGTATCAAAGTAATCAGGTGGATCGTAATGCTGAAAGCGCTTCGCCGGGAGCTGGTTACTGCGGCCCATCCGGAAGTCGTCAAGCCTGTTCGGCTTGGAAGTCAAGTTATCGATGAGACAGCGATTCGAGGGATTTTCACGTTTACTGTCCTCTATCTCGTTATCTTCGCCCTCGGGACTCTCATAATAATCACCATCGGCATTTCAGGTGAAAGTCTGACAGCGTTCGAAGCGACAAGTGCAGTCGCCGCGACGTTGGGCAACGTCGGGCCGGGCATAGGATTGGTCGGACCGATGAACAGCTTTCTGCCGTTCCCCCGGAGTTCGAAACTCTTGATGGTATTCCTGATGTGGGTGGGCCGACTAGAGATATTCCCTGTCTTTGTACTCCTCACTCGTTCCTATTGGCAGACCTGATGGAACAGGTTCCAACACTCAGTTCCTTCAGACGCTCTGCTGACCCGTGAACACCGAGAATCACCCGATACGACCGCGGCGAGCCCACTATTGACCTCGTTACGCGGGCGGACAGGCCGCCTCCATAGGACGGTTCGGAATCCGCTCCGTTCCGACCGATTCCTACCCGTTAGTAGGGTTGCCTGTCACTTACACGCCAGTATTCTGAAACTCAGAGTGCTGTCGAACGTTGATGCTCTCCCAAGTGACGGCGCGTATCCACGGCGTGAACGCCGTGGTATTGCGCCTGTTCAGCCTATAACACGGTCCACTGCGCCCGTGGTAGTTGACTAGAAACACTCTTGCTGGTCACAGAAGGTGGAGGATAAACTCGATCGACTGTGGGAGAGTAAACCGGAGGGCTGCCCCTCCAGAACCCAATCCGATATAACTCATTAAAATAACGAACTGAGACCGCTGGTCCTCGATACCGGTGAGGAATTTATACAAGATCAGCGAGCCGGTCGCTTGGACGATGAATATCGAGACGATAGCTGCTGAGAGATAAAAATATGGATCACTCTCGATAGATAAAAAGGCATCTGGTGCCAGCGGGCTATTTATGACAGTGAGCACACTGCCGATGAATAGGTAGCCAACCGCCACTGTCCCGGCCATAAGCATCCCTCGGATACCGATGAAGACGGATCTTTTGAGGCCTCTCTCTAGAGCACCCGCAATTCGGGCAGTACGAGATGACGAAGGTTCCATATTACCTTTCCCTTAAGACAGGTAAACTATCGCAAGAGTTGAATCATTTGTTTCTCCAAGCGTTACCTCACTTATCTGCTATTCGAGGCGAAAACCCCGCCCTTTCCGCGAGGCGAGAGTGTTCCGACGCCGAGTCGGAACCAAGGAGTGAACAGGCGGGGACCAAGCGGACACTCTGTGGGAAAAACCACCGGACTGTGGTCGGACTGGGTGACCGACCGAAAGTTTTGCCGTGGCCCACCATACCGGAAACTGCTACGGAATCGGTGAGACGCTGGTCCCCAACAGACAAGGGGCGGTGACGAACGCGGTCTGTTCGTCACACGGCAATGACATCGATTCCGATGGGACCTGCGTGACCGGGCCACAGCCCTACAGCGAGAGAGAAAACGAGAGTTTCGCCGGTCTGCTGCTGGTTCCCTCTGAGTGCGGGTTGGAACCGTCACGTCCTGCTTCGGCAGGCCGGTCATCCAGTGGCCGGATGCCACGGCCTGAAGGACGTGGAGGAGGTCACCGAGTGATTCCCTTCCGAACTTCGGCATCTACTGTGAAGGGATGGGCTTTCGCCTCGCTACCACTGTAACGGATCACTGGCCAGTGAACGTAGTCAACGTCTCTTCAGTAACCCCGGACCGGGAGTGGATTGTAACAAAATCGTTCTCTTTAATCACGGTCTGTCCTGTTGGCGTAATAGTTCCTTCATCACGATTGATTCTGACGACCAACACATCTGAAGGAATGAGTCCCTCTTCGTTCGCTTCTTGGAGCGTCTTTTCCGCAATTGGCGCTTCTTTTCTGACAATAACTTCAATGACATCTGCATCGCCAGCAAGCCCTGCAACACCAGTGACTGGTGATGCCAACTCTTCATCACGAGGGCCGAAGGGAGAATAGGGGCGAAAATACTCTCGGTGGATTAGATCCTCGTCGTCAATCTCGATACCAAGTGATGTAATTTCTTGTGCAATTCGCGTGAGATCGTCGGTATCTGTCCCAACAACTGTAATCCGGAGATCCCCTTTGCCAGACATAATCTCTCGGATATTTATCACGCCTGGTACATCGAGGACTCGTTGTGCCATCTCCTCCCGGTCACGAGATCCCGTACTGCAGACGTAATGGTTTGTGAGCCGTCCTCCAACCTTCTGATAATTAATATCGGTATGATATCCTTGGATTACGCCCGCTTCTTCGAGACGACGAATTCGATTCCGCACAGTCGGCGCTGAAACATCGACTTTCTCCGCGATATCAGGTGCAGATGTGTGGCGGGCCTCCTGCGACAGATAATACAGAATTCGTTCGTCGACGGTATCGATCTGAAGAGACATATTTATACTCCAGGATTAGGTCCGTATCGTCTTTTAAATTACCGTTTGGTGTCTGATTAATTTCTGGCACAGTTTCCGATTCTAGCAAGATTTTGATAGCCAGAAGTCCGCTATACCCGCGATAGAATCCGTAACACACTAGAAGAACGAATAGAAATATTTCTCCGCTTCACCTACTGAATCGTTTGTAAAAGCGGAGAATATTTATCTTATCGTAGTATGGCAACCAATATGGTCTCACAGTTCACGCTTGCTGCAACGTCAATTGAGATCGGTACACGGGCTAGTCCGAGGCACAGAACCATCCGCCAACTTGCTTCCTTAACCGAAAGTACGTCTAAACCGTACTTATGGCAGTACTCATATGGTTTGCGTCGTGCACTAGACAAGCACCAGGCTGCTTTTGAACAATGGTGATGTAAGTATGAGTGATCCGCACGATGAACCAGAGGTACCGGATACCTTACCTGAGGCGCTAATCCAACGGATCGACTCGTTAGAACTCCCTGAGCTGAAAGCCGTTCTCTCGTACGTTGAACGCCGTATTGACGCGCTTCGTGTCCCCATCGAAGAGGAAATTGAGGCGACCGCGGCTGGAGAGGTCCTCCAAATTGAGAACTATGGAGTGTACGCACTCGTGCGTAAGCATCCGCCGAATCCGGATGGTCCTGGAGTTAACACGGATATTGTCTCACTATACCACGTCCACCGAGAACCGCAGCCAGATGGAACAGAATCACTGCACTGGGCGTACCTCGGAGATGTCCATAATTCGGAACAAATTCGCTGTGATTCCTGCGGGGCCCACCTGGATAAAAATGCATCTGTTTGCCCTCATTGTGGCAATAAGCACATCTCCCAGTCTGAGACGGAGGAGTAAGCGATGACAAAGTCACTGACAAAGCGTCTTCTCGTCCCGGTTGTAGACGAAGAGGATGCACGTGAAACGGCCCAGATACTCGATGACTATGACTATGGCCACGTAACCGTCGTCCACGTAATCGAGAAAGGAGAAGGAGTTCCCGACAAGCTCCCTCTCGAACAGGCTGAACAACGGGCTTCGGAGGCATATGGTGCGTTTCGTGGAACCATCCCGGAGATTGACACCGAAACTGCATACCGTCGAGATGTCGTTGCTGCGATCCTCGACGTCGCAGCGGATGTGGATGCCAGCGCTATCGCGTTTCGTCCTCGTGGTGGAAACCGTCTCGTCCAGTTCTTGTCCGGTGACACGGCGCTCAAACTGATCACGGAGGCAGATCTGCCCGTTATTGCACTCCCAGAAGAGACCGAAAACAAATGATCGGAGAGCTAATTTGAATATGCATACACGTAGCGACGCGCGTAACACTGGTGGTATCGTATGAGTGAGACCGAGCAAGAACTCGCCCGTGATCTCGGCTTCCTCGAGGCCTACACGATCGGTCTCGGGACAATGATTGGTGCAGGGATTTTCGTTCTCCCGAGCATCGCTGCCGAGCAGGCCGGTCCCGCTAGTATGGTCTCCTTCTTCGGTGGAGGGTTGGTGTCGTTGTTAGCGGCTCTCTCCCTCTCGGAATTGGCGACCGGAATGCCGAAAGCAGGCGGCAGTTACTACTACGTCAATCGAGCGCTCGGCCCATTCTTCGGAAGTATCGTCGGCTGGGGGATGTGGGCTGGGCTGACGTTCGCTTCAGCATTCTATATGATTGGCTTCGGCCAATACCTTCTGCCGGGACTCGGCCAGTACATTGGGTTCCTTGCTGGCTGGGGGCAGATCGGCATTACTGTCGCGGCACTCGTAATGGCAGCGTTGCTGACTGGCGTCAACTACTATGGCGTCAAAGAAACCGGTGCGCTCCAGAACGTCATCGTCCTATCGCTTGTTGGACTTATTCTCGCCTTCCTCGCTCTGGGTATCATCAGTGGGCCGACGCTCGGTGAATTCAACCCTAATGGGTGGCCCGCAGTTGCAGCGACGATCGGAACAGTCTATGTTTCGTTCATCGGCTTCGAGGTCATTGCGACGAGTGCCGAGGAGATCAAAAACCCGAGCCGAAACCTTCCGCTCGCGATGATCGCAGCCGTGGTAACGCCGACGCTGATGTACGTGGGCGTGATGTTCGTTTCGACGGGGACGCTTTCGATTGAAGCTCTTGCGACATCCCAGATTCCGGTTGCCGACGTTGCGACCGAATTTATGGGGGCAATCGGAGCGCTGGTAATGATCGTCGGAGCTGTGCTTGCGACGGTTTCGAGTGCGAATGCCAGCATTCTTTCAGCTGCTCGAGTCAACTTCGCGATGGGTCGTGATCGGATCCTCGTCAACTGGCTCAACGAGGTTCACGAACGGTTCCGGACACCGTACCGGGCGATTACGGTTACGGGAATTATCACGCTCGTCCTGATCGCGGTCGGCGTTGGGGTCGGAACACTCGCCGAGGTGGCGAGTTTTATGTACCTCGTGACGTACGCCCTCGTCCACGTTGCTGTCGTCGTGTTGCGCCGGGCAAACCCAGATGCGTACGATCCGTCGTTCAAGATCCCGATAGGTCTGTATCCTATTGTGCCAATTCTGGGATTCGTGTCCTGTCTTGTGATTCTGGTACAAATGAACTTTATTGTCCAGGCTATCGGTACTGTTATCGTCGTCTTCGGTGTGCTCTGGTATTTCGGATATGCACGCAATCGGGCACTCAGTGCGAGCTTGGTCGGTGAAGCAATTGCTCCTGAACCAGAAGCAATGGAAGGCGGCGAAGGTCGCTATCGCGTCGTCGTCCCGGTCGCGAATCCGGAGACCGAACGCGATCTCCTCAAAATGGCAGCAGCGAGCGCACACGCTCACGAAGACGAACGCGCCGAGGTAATCGCCGTGAACGTCATTGAGGTTCCACCCCAGACGTCGCTCTCTCAGGATCTAACATTCGAGGAGGAACGGGTTGAGCGACAGCAGGCATTGCTTGATTCTGCCCGCGATATCGCATCTGAACTCGATATCGGGCTCCGAACCCGGGCAATTGCGGGGCGAAGTGCTGGGTCCGTCATTCTGGATGTGATTGAAGAAGAAAACGCCGATCACGTCCTTCTTGGCTGGCAAGGGACGCGAAGTCGGCGTGAACACGTCCTCGGATCGACAATCGATCCTGTCATTGGACGTGCCCCGTGTGATGCGACGCTGGTAAAGCTCGGATCCGAAGGTGGGCGCGGAGAAGGGGATATTATTGCGCTCGCTGGCGAGGGCCCACACGCGCCGGTCGCAGCCCGGCGTGCTGCCGAATTCGTCTCTGCAGCTGATGATGCCTCGTTGACGCTGCTTAATGTGCAATCTCCCGAGAACGACAGTGATGAAGACCTCTCGCCAACTGAGCGTGGTGAAGCAGTGATTGCCGAGTTAGCTGAACGCGCCGGAATTGAATATATGTCGTACGATACCAAAGTGGAAGTTGCCGAAGATACCGAACAGGCTATTATCGAGGTCGCTCAGGAATACGACACGGTCTGCGTCGGTGCGACACGTTCGGGGACGGTTTCGCAGGCTGTATTTGGATCGCTCCCGGAGAAAATCGGCGCAGAACTATCGCAAACGGTCGTGATGGCACGCGGAGAGGAGGAATCTCCGATGTCAATTCGTGAAGCACTGATGCGGAGATTGGAGGTCTAACCACTATGTACATCATCGTCATCGGCGCCGGAGATATTGGCACACCGCTTATTGATATTGCGACGCAGTTTGGAAACGAAGTCGTCGCTATCGAGCGCGATGAAAAGCGCGCGAATCAGGCTGCAGATCAGTTTGATTGCTTGGTATTGAATGCTGACGCCACAACAAAAGAAACGCTAGAGGATGCTGGTGCTGAGCGGGCTGACGCACTCATCTCGACGACTGATCAAGATGCAACTAACGTGATGACCTGCCTGCTCGCAAAAGAGTTCGAAATTCCTGCGATCCTCTCGGTCGTCCACAACCCGGAGCATATGGGGTTGTTCAAACAGATTGGTGTCAACACAATGGAAAATCCTCAACAGCTCATTGCTGAGTATCTCTACCGGGCTGTAGCGCGGCCGGCAATTGTCGATTATATGCGTATTGGTGAAAATGCAGAGGTGTTCGAAATCGAGGTCACCGAAGAGGCACCTATCGCAGGGAAGACGCTCCAAGAAGCTACACAGGAGGGACTGATTACTGCCGAGATGCTCGTTGTTGCGATCGAACGTGAAGGCGATGATCACCCGATCACTCCTCGCGGGAATACAACCATCAAGAAAGGCGACCTGCTGACAGTGTACTCTGGTGTCGGTGCTGATCCAGAGATTACGGACATCTTTGGACACTATGAAGATCACTCCCAGTAGGCTGACAATGTCGAATTCCGAGAACATCTCGGCAACTCTGATCGCAAATACGGAGAACGAATGAACGGAGCCATTGCAACTGTCGGCCGAGATATCGGTCGTATCTTGGAAGCGCTTGGCGGGCTGATGCTAGTCTCGCTCGCTGTACCTCTCCTCTGGGGAGAGTACTATGCGCTCCCGGCATTGCTGGTCTCCGCTATCATTCCGTTAGGAATTGGCTGGCTGCTCTTTCGACGATTCAAGGACGCTGAAGCACCGAGCCGGTTCCACGGGATGATTGTCGCCGCGTTAGGATGGTTTTCCGTTGGCCTCTTCGGCTCGTTGCCATTCCTGTTGATTGCCTGGAGCGTCCAACTCGGCGTATCAGGATTTACAACACCCGCTCAGACAGCGACTCTGGCAGCGTTTACCGAGCCGCTCAACGCCGTCTTCGAGAGTATGAGTGGCTTCACGGGTACAGGACTCACGATGACCGACAATGAGGAAGTGCTCCCACGCACACTCCAGTGGTGGCGGACGTTCACCGAATGGGTCGGTGGGGTCGGAGTAATCGTTTTGACGACAGCGATTCTCTCACGCCCTGGGAGCGGGTCACTGACGCTTTATGAAAGCGAGGCTCGCTCGGAGAAGATTCACCCAAGCATTGTCTCGACGGTTAGGACGATCTGGTGGATTTTCATTCTGTTCACGTTCGTTTCTATCCTCGCGCTGTGGCTCGCGGGGATGCCGATCTGGGGAGCGATCAATCACGGGATGACCGGCCTCGCAACCGGTGGGTTCTCAATTACAGACAACTCGATTGCGACCTACGATAGCGCCCTGATCGACTTCGTGTTGATTCCGGTTATGCTGCTGGGCAGCATCGCGTTTCCGGTACATTATCTCATCCTCCGAGGAGATCTCCGAAACTTCTATTCGGATCTTCAGACGCGGTGGGTATTTGGTTATATGAGTATTGGGTCGGCGTTGTTGTGGGGCTTCCTCTACTACGCTGGTCCCTATGGGACACCCTTCGCTGCTTTGCGCTATGGCCTGTTCCAGTTCGTCTCGGCTGCCACCTGTACCGGATTCCAGACGGCTGTCGATTCGACCAATGTTGCACTTGGCCGGTGGCCCTCGTACGCTCAATTGACGGTCACATTCGGGATGTTTGTTGGTGGTGCTGCTGGATCAACTGCCGGCGGCATCAAACTCATTCGTGGACTGACGCTCGCGAAGGGAATTCGGTATCAGATTGCGGATGTCTTCTACCCCGAGACTGCCGTGCGCCGACTGCAAATTAACGGCCGGCGACTGAATGAGGATGAAGCGAGCCGCGAATTTATGGAGGCAGCAATCATCGTCGTCCTTTGGATTACCTTCCTGGTCGTCGGTACCTTCATACTACTTCTCACGCTCCCGTCAGGAGAGTATTCACTCGCCAACGTCGTGTTCGAGGTAGCTAGCGCACAGGGGAACGTGGGTCTCTCGTCGGGAATTACGGGGCCTGAGTCACTCCCGACGATTGGAAAGATCGTGTTTCTCTTCCATATGTGGATCGGGCGGCTCGAGATCATTCCCGTACTCGTGATGCTCCGAACAATCTTCAAGCGCGGAGGACTCTACCAATGAAACTGGACAGTCTTCCGGTTCTTTCCTCTGTGTTCGAAGCTGGTGCCGATGACCGCATCTTCGATTCGCTGCTGTTGCTTGGTCCCCTCATTATTGGTTTGATTATCGTTCTGAATCGGTCTCTCGTCACCGAGACGCTTGCGATTGCATATCTCGGGGTGTTCGTCGTGTACATCCTCTATCGAGGGGTCCAGTAAAGCGAAAAAGGAGACTCCTCGTTGTGTTTCCATCCTCAGCGAACGCTCACTGAGGGTGGCACTGTGCAATCGCGCTGCGAACAGTATCCCGTTGACCAACGAATGTTAGGCGGGTACCGTGCTGCAGCGTCAGATCTGGTTTGGGAATCTGTGCATCACCATCACAGCTGACGAGCGCGACCAGGACACCATCCGGAAGGCACTCATCAAGTTCACGGATTGATTTCCCAATCAACCACTCCGCCGTAACTTCGATCTCCTGAACGTCTTTATCCCGGCCGAGATCAGTCATCCATTCCGATAGTGCAGGTCGCTCAATCGCGTTATCCATCTCCTGAGCGATCGCATCGCTCGCCGAGATTGCGCGGACGCCAAGCTCCTCGAACGCTTCGACATTATCTGGCGTATTCACGCGAGCAATGATAGTCTCGACATCGAATTTAGAGTTTGTGAGCTGCGCGATGAGCAAGTTCACATCGTCGTTGGCCGTCGTTGCGGCGACAGTTTTAGCATTCTCAATTCCAGCACTCTGAAGGACACTCGTATCAGTTCCATCACCGTGATGGGTAGTGAACCCAGCACCCCGTGCTGTTTCAACGGCTCGCTGGTCGGTATCGATAATAACGACACTTTCGCCCCGGTCCACCAGTTGTTCGGCGAGGCTACGACCGACGCGTCCCGCGCCAACTATGATGACTCGCATAGATCGTACGTCAAGTGTGTATGCGGTTCAAGCAAAGTCACCTTCGACTACGACTGCACGAAATTGAGATAGTGATAGAGATACGAGCGCATACCCCTGCTTTCCCGTGAGTGACGAGTGTTCCGACTCCAGTCGGAACCGAGGAGCGAACAGGCGGAGGTTGAGCGGACACTCTGGCGAAGAAAACCACCGTATTGAGGCCAGTCTGGATGACCAATCGAACGTTTTTGTTGTAGCTCAACGTACTGGAAACTGCTACGGAATCTGTGAAAAGTCAGTCCCCAACAGACAAGAAGTAGTGGCGAACTCAGTCTGTTCATCACACGGCAGTGACACCGATTCCGACGGGGCCTGCGTGACCAGGCCACTGTCCTATAGCGAGAGCGAAAGAGAGACTACCCCGGTGTCTCGCCGGTTCTCTCTGAGTGCGGGTTGGAACCGGGACGACCTGCCTTGGCAGGCCAATCATCCGGTGGGCGGATGTCACGGCCTCCAGGTCGTGGGGGGTCACCTAATACATAGGCTCTGTTGAGTGCTGTTGGTTCTCTGCGTCCGCTATTTTCCTCTTTCCCAGACTAGTCGATGGAGATGTGGATAAGAAACCCAGTCAGTACCAGAAACAACCCAATATACCCAATTACGCTCGAAGCGTCGACTATTAACGGATGTTGAGGGGCCATAAAGGGACCAGCAATTCCTAGTAAGATACAAATCAATCCACAAAACATAATATAGGCTGGCCACCGTGGGGCTGTATTCGGCCGCTGAATCGATGTTTCGGGCATATGTGAGTTTTAATTGGCTATTTCAAATTCATCCTAGGTCAGTTCGTGGTGGGCAGTTGATCTTCCATCGGTAATCAAGGAACTCCATCAATATACTTCCTAGTGCCGCTTCAAGCTTGAACTGCTAGATTTATCTACTCAGAGCACCTCTATACTGTATTCAGACGTGTTCTGAAGTCCATTATGCCGCGAACCCAGAAGTACGTTGTCGATCTGTCCGCTGACGAACGCGCCGAACTCGAAGCGATGCTCTCCGCAGGAATGTACAAAACGCGTGTTCTCACGCGTGTACGCTGTCTCTTGCATGCGGATGACGGCTTGACCGACGAGCAGGTCGGTCAAGCCGTCGGCTGTCATCCCGGAACGGTCGGTCGCATCCGCAAACGGTACGCTGAGGACGGCCTTGCGGCGATTAATCGCCGCGAGGCCGACCGCGTCTACGAGCGCAAACTCGATGGACGAGCTGAAGCCCACCTCATCGCATTAGCGTGCAGCGAACCGCCGGAAGGACATTCTCGCTGGTCGCTCCATCTCCTCGCCGACCAGCTCGTTGCTCTCAACGAGATCGACGTTGAGTCGATCTCTCACGAAACCGTGCGACAGGTGCTAAAAAAACACGGTTGCACCCTCATCGATCAGAAGCGTGGGTGATCAAACCCGAACACAACGCCGCTTTCGTCCACCGAATGGAGGACGTTCTGGATCTCTACCACGAACCGTACGACCCAGCGCGTCCTGTCATCTGCTTCGACGAGAGCAACAAGGAGTTACACAAGCACGTCCGCGACCCGCTCCCGGCCCGCCCGGGAGCGGTCGCTCGGTACGATTACACGTACAAACGCAACGGAACGCGGAATCTCTTCATAATGAGCGAACCACTCACTGGGTGGCGACACGTCGAGGTAACGAAACGCCGTCGGAAACGTGAGTTCGTCCAGCAAATGCAGACGCTCGTCGATGAGCACTACCCGGATGCCGACTGCATCCGGGTGGTGCTCGATAATCTCAGCGCCCACAAAGCCTACGCATTCTACGAGTTTCTCCCACCAGAGGAAGCACATCGCCTCCTCAAAAAGTTGGAGTTCCACTTCACACCCAAGCACGGAAGTTGGCTCAACATAGCAGAAATAGAGTTCAGCGCACTTGCCACCGAGTGTCTTGATCGACGTATCCCTGACGCGGCGACCCTCCGTGCGGAGGTCGCCGCGTGGGAACGTACTCGCAACGAGGACGAATCGACCATCAACTGGCAGTTTACTACTGCCGACGCCAGAATCAAACTCCGTCAGCTATATCCAGCAAATCACGCTTGAAGCGGCACTAGTGTCTAAGCGTGAAAGTGGGGCTTGGCCACCAGTACTGACACCGGTGGAAGATTGAGACGGCCATACGCCGGCTCAAACATACCTTTCAGGGGCAGTGCCACTCCTCGAACCGGTTGGCTCGAGCGATCTACTTCGGTGCTGCACAGTTGTTCTACAAATGAGCAAGGCGAGTGCCTCGGGGCTTGACCCCGAGGTACTTCACAACCTCTGGGCCGCCCTCAAACACGAACTCCCCACCGATGCGTCACTCAAACCCGTCCACCGGGAGAGTGTGGAAAAACCTTTGGCTGACCTCCTGAAATTCTCTCAACAACTCTCAGAGGGAATAGATGAATATGCGAACACTATCGGTTCGGTCATTCACACCACTCCAGATCGGAGTGATGTATCTACTCGTCGGGTTTGTTGTCCTCTTTATCGAACACGTAGTGCTTCCGGCTCAAGTAACTGGCCCGCACCTCACTTTTATCCAGAGCGTCACCGCCTTGCTCGGGATCCTCGTGATGGCCGTGTTTATCTATCTGCTGCTGTGGCTCACGTGGCGGGATCTGCGGTTGAAAGAGCGAGCTATCAATGAGGCACCGATTGGAATCGTACTTGCAGACTCGGATGGCGACGATAATCGGCTGATTTTCGCCAACGAGCGGTTCCAAACACTAACTGGCTACGACAGCTCAGAAGTCCGTGGCTGCGACTGTCGATTGTTACAGGGCGAACAAACGGCCCCAGAACCTCGCCAACGGCTGCGCACAGCTATCGATGAGCAACAGCAGGCATCCGTTGATATCCGGAACTACCGACGAGATGGTCAGCTGTTCTGGAATAAAGTCGATATTGCGCCTGTTGGAGAGTCAGGAAACGCCAGCCACTTCGTCGGGTTCCAGACCGATATTACAGAGCGCAAAATCAGAGAGCAACAGCTCACCGTGTTGAATCGTGTGTTGCGGCACAACTTCCGCACACAGATAAACATCATCACAGGTTATCTCGAACTGCTTCAAGAGCATGTCACCGGCGAGAGTGAGCTCTTTACACCGATCCAGCGGGCAGTTGATGAAACACTAACAGTAGTTAGCAGTGCCCAGCGAGCCGAAGGAGCGTTGCGCGCGGCAGCGGCAGATACTCAGGGCGTGGAACTCGAGCCGCGACTGCGGGAGATCGCGACGGCTGCACGCGAGCAATACCCCAACGCGACAATCTCGCTCACATACCACAATTCGGATACGCACCGCGTGCAGGCGGGCATCGATCGAGCGCTCAGAGAAGCAATCCAGAATGCACTGCAACATCACGACGGTCCCGCTCCAACTGTGTCGATCCAGCTTGAACACGCTGAGGATGGACAACTCACGATCAAAATCGAAGACGATGGACCTGGCATCCCCAGCGAAGAAATCACCGCTCTTGAGGAGGGCGAAACACAGTTGACACACGGCAGTCATATGGGTCTGTGGATGATTCAGTGGGTCGTGACCTATGCGGGTGGTTCATTTTCGATTCCCGAATCGGGAGCTGATGGAACTACCCTTGTAGTGAGGGTGCCGACGATGACGGCCACAGCCGAGCACTCGAGTGCGTGAATTAGCGCTGACCAGTTCGAATCGATGACGAAGATGGATGACGGTCCGACGCCGGAGACGAACGCTCACGAGATCCTGTCAATCCTCGAGGCACACGCTGAGGAGGCATTCACCCAGAGTGAGATCGCAGAAGCAACCAGGGTCAACAAAGGATCAGTCGGGCCGACGCTCAATCGCCTGCGAGACGCTGGCCGTGTTGATCACAAAGGGATCTACTGGCGAGTGAGCGACCACGTCCGAAGTCTGGATGCAACTGCAGCTCACGCAGACGACGTCGCCGCGAGCTACGAAGATGAGCCGATAGCGTACGACGAGTGGCAGGCACACGCAGTCGACCCTCGTGAAGGCCGTGAGTGAGCCATATCGGAAGGGCAATGTCTTTTGGGCTCCCGATCAATTCCTAGGTGAGTCGAATCCTCGGTTCTGGTTGGTCCTCGTAGCCCAGAATCTGCCGTATCCCGGTGAGGAATACCTCTGTGCGGCGCTCACCACAAGCGATCTGCCGGCGAACTATGAAGTAGGCGACGACGTCCTGTGGTACGATGACCATCCGTGTTCGGTTAACACTCCCAGTAATATTCTATGGGGTCCGAGATTGCCTGACCCGGGCGTCGACGGCGGAATCGACCGATGCTCAAACCCTCCAAAACCGTTGGCTCGGGCTTAACCGAACACCGATGGTACGATGACGGTGGGAGTGACGAGCCGCAGTTCTTGCCACCGAGTGTTCGCGACGCCTAACTGGCATACGCCAAGACAGGGCTTCCTGCAGACCGCAGCACTGTGTGTGCTCACTCACGAATGAGCGCGTTTTCCCAATCCTATTTTACGGAGAACTCTAGGTCTCGATATGGCGGACACACCCGTCGATACAATCGACGCCCTCCTTGCGGACGCGACAGCGGAAGTCGATGATCCAGAGGTCCGATACAAACTCAGAACTGCTCGTCAGCTAACGGATGTCATCGAACAGCATCACGACGACCTCGTTGCAGTAGCCGTGGATGCGACCAGTAGTGACGAAGTCGAAAAGCAGCTCCACGGGTGGAGGCTCGGCAAGTAAGTCGTCCCTTGTAGAATGCCACGCCTCGAAGATGCTGAAACAACAGAGACCGACTGATTTTTTATCCCGGATGGCTGCGTTCCAGTATGGCATCCGGGCAGGATTGGCGACTTCTCTTTCCTCGACAACTCCGCGCATTACCTGCCGATCTGACTGCTGTGCTGAGTTGGGTCCTTATATCGAATATCGCAGTCTTTGCGCCTGTAATCCGCCAAACCCCGATTCGCGTTGTGGTCGGACTGCCGTTGGTTCTGTTCATCCCTGGATACGCGTTGATCGCTGCACTCTTCCCCGAAGCGGGGACGTCTCCAGAGCACGACACTGATAACGACACGGCAGATGCCTCAGCGGATCGAAGTGGGATTGATGGCATCGAACGTGTCGCCCTCTCGTTTGGGCTAAGTATCGCTGTCGTCCCGCTGCTTGGCCTCGTCTTGAATTTCACTCCCTTCGGGATTCGGCTCACTCCGATAATGGTCGCTGTCAGTGGATTTACCGTGCTTATGACAGCGACCGCAGCACAGCGCCGCTGGGAGCTCCCTTCCGAAGAACAGTTTCAGGTCCCATATCACGAGTGGATCGCCGACGCCCGAAGCGAACTGCTTGCGCCGGATACTCGTGGGGATGCTGCCCTCAATGTGTTGTTAGTAGTGAGTCTACTCTTGGCCGTCAGTAGCGTTGGCTATGCGGTTGCTGTTCCCCAAGACGGAGAGAGTTTCAGCGAACTGTACCTCCTCACTGAGAACGATGAGGGAGAGTTGGTTGCCGATGGGTATCCGACGAACTTCACCGTAGGCGAACCACGATCGCTCGTTGTCGGTGTCGGCAACCACGAACACGAGCAGGTACAGTATACAGTGGTGGTTGAACTCCAACGGGTGAATATTGCGAATAACTCAACGACTGTCCTCGAACGTGAATCCCTAAACCGGTTCGAGCCAACCGTTGGGGCAAACGAAACGTGGCACCAGCCCCATACTGTGTCGCCGACAATGACCGGCGAGCGACTTCGGCTCACATACCTGCTCTATCGGGGTGCACCACCCCAGAAGCCCTCGGTCGACTCAGCATACCGTGAAGTTCACCTCTGGGTGAACGTGTCGCGCTGATTGATCGACAGTCAGTTTCTGGCGGAGCGTACGGCCTTCACCCTCGGGGTCAAGCCCCGAGGCACTCGGCCTGCTCCGCCTGTAGATAGCGGCGTTTCGGATATATCTTATCCGTGACGAGTAAACCGTCTTGAGGTCAAGCTATGAGGCACTCACCTTGCTGATCTATAGAAGAGCCCATTACCGACTCACTACTCAAACATTCTGTGTCACGCGTACTCCGCCGTCAGGCGAACGTCGAATCGCTGTAAGCCCTGTTGGCTCTTCGATTAAGACTCCTTCGCCGCCAGGAGTGCCATTATTCGCACGGATTACGTTCCCGCAGACGACGTTCCCTTTCCGAACTGGCTTCAAGCGTTTTGAGTGGCCGACGACCTGTGGCGGAGCTGATGGCTCAAGATGCGCGAAGTCCATCCAGCAGAGACCGGCGTCGGCTCCTCGACCGCCGTTGCGACCGAGTTGACAGACTGTGCCGTAATGCGACGCAATCCGCTTTTGTGTTGCTTGGCCGAACCCCTCGGCTAAGAGTTCGCTCGCAGCAGCTTGGGCCTGGGCGTTGACGTCAGCGGCTTGGAACGCTTTGTTGCGACCGGCGTGGCTGTATGTGTACTCATAGCCTTCATACGCTACTGTCACATCCCCCTCAGCCACACGAGTGAGGAACGCCCGCTGTTCCTCGTCGCTGAGAGTGGTTGAATAAGCCCGTGGCCAATGGACGAACGTCGGGAGTAAGATCGCTAACTCATGGTTTCCGAGGTGATAGCGAACACGTCCCGGTGGTGCCTCGCGTTGGAGTCGCCACACGAGTTGCAAACACTCCTTGCTTGCTGGCCCTCGGTCTACGACGTCGCCGTTAACGATGAGGACATACTCGTTCCCTGCCCAGTGGAGTTGCCCATCGTTGTCACTCGTTACAAGCGGAGGGTACTGATCGGTTTCACCGATTGTTGTGAGGGCACTGCGAGCGTCCGTAAGATATCCGTGAAGGTCGCTAATGTGGACGATTCGTGGTGTTCCGGATACGGCGTCAACTGCTGGGGGATGGGAACTCATAAGAGCTATCTATTTACTGTCGCGCTGTCGGTATCGTTGTTTCGACGATATGTGCTCACTCAACAACATCGAAAACCGTGAACTGCCCTACTCTACCTCCCTACTCTACTCGTTCACAGTGACGACGTTCAATCTTCGAGGGTAGACCGTCTACTTTCAGCTAACTCCTGATGGGTCTGCACAGCATTCTGGATGAGCTCGTTATGGGGCTCGCTACCATCCCTACACTCAACAACCCGCAACAGAGCAGTCTCCACCTGAATCTCCGTATGAATAGCAGCGGCTGTACCAGCAACACAAACACTACGAGAAGCACCACGACTACAATGCACCAACACAGTCTCGCCAGACTCTAGGCCAGACACAACGTGGTCAACCGCTTCTCGGAACACGTCGACGTCGTTTCGAGGCCCATCCATCATCGCACACTGAAAAACTGAAACAAAGTCAGGGAACCCAGACTCAGGGTCCCCGTACGTCAACGAAACAACTCTGTCAACACTATGCTCTTGAAGCAGAGAGCGGTCACCCGCATCACTCAATGTTCCAACATAGAGATTGGGAAAAACCTCATCCATATTTTCAACTTAATTACCAGACTAGATTTATCGTTGGAAAAAATGACCGCTGGATGGATGGCAGGGGGGTCGCTAGAGGTACTGGAAGGCTTTGCGACTCAACTTCTCGTTTTTGCCGTCGAAGTGATGAGCAATCTCGCCCAACTTCCCATCAGCCCCGATTGAGCCGAGTGCCTCAATTGCTGCAAGTTTATACCGATCGTCGATATTGTCATCAAGCAACTTATCTAGCTCCTCTTCGGCTCGCATATATTCCATCTTCTCAATCGCTTCTTCACGGATGAAATGATCTCCTCCGTGGAGAGATTTGTCCACAACACAATACGCCAGCGCCGTATCGCCGTCCTCCTGACGTGCTAATTTGTCCAGCGCATCCCGTCGCTTCGCATCGTTGGAACTGTCCGCGACAATGTCTAAGAGCCGATCCGTGTGGTCGGAAAAGCTTGGCCCGCTACTGAATAGCCCCATATTCACAAATTATTCTGAATTAACATATTATTCCATTTACTGGAAATACTTGCTTCTTTATTGTGTTTGAAGTGTCAAGACCAATCGGTTCGGGAGCCTACCGGCACGTCGTCTCCGGGCCTGGTCATTGTCTCGACGGCGGTATGGGACTACTGGCGGACCGGAGCGGTCTAATTTACCGCCAAGATCACGTGGCACGATATCACTCACAAGCACATCACGGCACTCAGTCCACTCGGCCAACCGGACGACAGAGTTACAGCGGACACCAAGGTGTCGATCAAAGAGTGATGACACCCGATGAGCGTCGCGTTCGTGGTCACCACCGCCCTGATTCGAGAGGTGCGTCAGCGTGAGAGATCTGCTTTTTCTCCGTCTTGGCCTCACACTCAGGTCTGATAATACCCCCCAAATTTCAAATAAACGACTGTAAACTCTCTGAGTGATGCCAGATTCACAGTTCGGTGAGGCAGAAGCTGCGGAGGTGATTGACCAACTGATTGAGCGAGGGAAAGTCCCCGAAGAGGTGCAGCAGAAAGTCGATGAGCTCCGCGAAGATGGCCAGATTTTCGAGGCCCTCAGAGCTATACTCAGATCTCTGTGAGACCTGCTTCCTCCTGGGCCGCCGATACTGGGGCTCATTATCTGTTCGCGAATACGGCTAAAAGGACCTTGCGAGCGTGCTCAAGCAGATATCACACCGTAGCCCGGTATCCTCAAGCTACACTTGTGATCCTCTGTGTCGCAGTCCAAGAACAACCGCAAATGTCTTTTCGTTGCCAACATAGCAGCGATATTGACACCCGAACGCCGATATCTTCTGACGCTGGACAGTCGGGCGGTTGAGCAATCAGTTGCAAACGCTACTATGACCAAAGTATACGCAAAATCGAAGTCATCTAACTAATTAGTATGTGAACGGTGAATCACTTTGATTCTAAAAGAACTGGGTGAGTTTTTGAAGAAGGCGAACGGTGATAAAGTGGGGTATCTGGCATCTGGTGCGGAGGATATATGGGTGTACGCCCTACCGGAGTCCAACTACACGTTCCATTTTTCAGTCCACACCAAGGATGGACGAGTGGTGAAGATTCAGGCCCGTGAGATAGAGTGGATTACAGACCACGCAGCAGACTTTGAGTACGTGAAGCCTCCGGACTTTGTCCGCGACGTCGTTAAGGAGCGTGTTGAAATTGTTGTGGACCCGAACGCACTGGCTATACTGGAGGACAACTGTGTCAGATGTCAAAAAGAGTACTTGGTGGATGTTACACCGAAAATAGACCTGTTGATCGACGGACGCTACGCCCAGCGTGTGATTAAGGAGTACTGCCCAGACTGCGACCAACCGTTGATACAGAGAAAAACCTTCCAGCCGCCTAAGCAGTACGCTGCGGAGTTCCACAATGACAACGCACCACCTGAGCACAGGTTTGACCTGGAAGAGGTGGATATAAGCAGCTATACTTGGGAGCACGCCCGGCAGTGACGAAGACGAACTACATCCTCTCTTTGTTAATACTTCACATTTTTCACTGTCTAATAGCCTTGGAGTCCCGAGTATTGGGGCTTACAGATGGTTTGAGGCGAATACCTCGCGGCTTGACCCCCCAAAACGGTTTACCGCGGTATTAGTATGAAAACTGCTTAGATTTCGCTTTATATGTCTCGAAAATATCGTTCGCCCACTCAAGGCTGGCCTCAGTGTCATTTTGGAAGAGGACTTTTACACCATCAGAATTGTCTGCAAGTAATGTGATTAACTCGTCATCATATATTGTCAATGTGAAAGGGAACTCGCCTGAATACCTCCAGTACGATACGCGCTGAGTTTGCTGGTGTTCCTGAGCTTCTGCTCGCTGTTGTTCAGCACTCGCGATCGCCTCCGCAACGTCTTCTGTATGAATGAACGTGCACTGTAGTCCGTCTTCCATAATCCGCTGACGATAAATCGAATTTCCTTCAGTATCGTATAGCCCGGCCCGGATGAGTCTAGGGACGATTTCTTTGATTTCGTCTGCCTGACGGATGTTGTTTACATAGTCATATACTACCGCATTCTTATCAACCAAGTTTCCGGATAATGTCTCTCCACCTTTGATTACGTCCGGGTTCAGCAGATCAGAAGCATAAGCTGGGATTGCAGCAAAGAACTCATCGACCTGTTTCACTTGTCGCAGATCCTGGATGAGATTAGCGTAGTTTGCAGAGATGTATTCTCCCAACGGCGTCAAGCGGACCCGGTTGTCGCTGGTCTTTACAACGAGACTTTTCTCCCGAAACGAATTAATTGTGTCTGATGTGAGGGAGTCACCATATCTGTCGGTGAGTTCGGCGTAACTCACGCCTTTTTGGACATCACGGAAGATAGAGATTCGTTGTCGGGATCCAAAGAGGAATCGTCCGATGGGTGGTACCTTTTCTGAAACTGACTCTTCAGCAGGCATCTCTGGAACGAGGTTCTCAGTGTCGCTCATAGGTCTAGGAATGGTTCGTAACGATTGTATTTTTGGTTGATATTTGATGCTCTGCACGGAATGCGCTGAGATTTCGCGCAGCGAGCGCAACAGTCGCTGCATCTGCTAACGTGGCTTCTATTTCTGCCTCCGATACGTGTCGCCCAGCAAGTTCCTCAAGATACCTTTCTAGGTTAAACGAGAATGTGTCTTGCTCGGTGTATGGCACCTCTAGTTCCGTATTCAGAGCTTGTGTAATGCCTGCATCAGTCATATTGTGAGAGCGCGGGTTCCCGTTGAGGCTTCTCGTTCCAGTCATTCGAACCATCGTTGAAGGGGTACTCACAGTGCCATCCGGCTCAGCGAACGCAAGCGTGACAAAATCGATGGGCGCCCGCCGGTCAAGCGGATGTATCTCTGGGGGCACTGAAACAATCTCGTACTGGTGGGGCCCTCGGGATACCTGTCCCGTCAGCGCTTCTTCAGCAATGCCGTAAGAAACTGGCTGATTACGAGATGAAAACGCGAAGGTTTCGTCATCACTACTCAAAAGTGAAAAATCAGTCCAATCGCGGTGCGCTGCGACTGCGCGTTCACGCTCCCGAATCTGTGCGACTACATCTTCATTGGGGGTGATTCCGACGACACCAGTCCCCCACGTCCCAAAGGGATCCTTTAGTACAACCGGCGATTCGAGTTGACGCTGGAACTCTATAACACTCGTTACTGTTGGGACCTTCCGAAACCGAGGAACAAGAACACTATCAAGGCCATCCACAAGGTCTGTGAGCGATCGAGCAAGTCCCACTTTACCGGTCGGGACTAAGGATGGTGTCCAGACGGCCGTCGGTGCGTTAGCACCACGGGCGAACTGAGACACATCTCCCTCCAGGGCCTGATATAATTCACGTCCAGTGTCGTTAAGATTCACATAGCTATCGACAGGAACAGGTCTGTCGGTATCTGGCCCACAGTACGTGAGCGTTTCATCAGCAACACATATTGAATCCGCAGTAGATGCCCGATAGAGATTTGAGACTGAGTTCATATCCGAAAGTGCTGCAGTGAGTTTTCTCCGATCCTCGGTTAGCCACGAATCTGAGGCTACCCAGTCACCGGATGTATCGTCCCAAACATCGGGCGGTAGCCAGACGACGATATTGTCTTGGCTTTGGTTACCAAGATAACATTTTGCGGCCTGTTGTGTAAGATTAGACTCACAATAGGTATTATGGACCGTCGGAATTCCCTCGGGATTCGCATTACAATCTGGTAACACGAATGTGACAAACTGATCCGTAGACCGACTATACGCGAGTTTTATATCAACACTCGTTACCCGTGAAGCCAGTGTCCCGGCTGGACGATGTAGCGGCTTGCGAGCAACGACATAGGACCAAATGTCGTCACGTAACGTCCCATTGGCACGCGGTGAAGCCATCTCAATCAGACACTTGATACTGTGTGTGTATAATTCATTTTTACAGGGGTGGTGTTCTGATGGTTCTCTGCCTCTTTCACTGGGGTCTGAAATTCAGCACCCTAGTAAAGCCAGCACCCCTAGCAAGGCCATTTGGAACCGTGGGATAAGCGGGGTGTGAAAGGTATGCTATTGAGGTATAGTGTCCTCCCCGGGAGCCCAACATACTGCGACGAGTTGTGATACCCTACACTAAGTGAACGCATCAGTTGATTTGTGACGCCACCGAACCAAACAGACTGCGGTATTTTCTCCACCCTTGGTAAAAGAATTGATACTTCTACTGGTTGCACAGGTATGTAGGTGGTAGCAACACACCGCAACCCGCCGCAACGCGACTGATCACGAAGTCGGTCACCCGTACAGACACCACAACCCTCGACGAGCAACATCCCAGCAATGTCACAAATGAACCAAGACGAAAGTTCGGCGGCAAACGAGAATGAAATGCCCACGAGCGGGCCACCTTCAGGCCACCATAGCACAGCAAGCGCGCTACCTACAAGCGAGTCACCAGCTCGCTCGCAGGAGCTCATCGAAAAGCGGCTCGACGAGTTCTTTGAAGCGTTTCAAGACGCATTCACAAACTACGATGACAACCTCAAGCCACGTGAAGCCTTCATCAAGCATCTGACCGAAGAATACGGTGTCGACTTCCCCAGTCCTGACATCAACTTCGGTGTGGGTGGCAGGGATTCGGGAGCTCACGGTATTCTTACTGGTGGTCGCGGTGGAGGAATCATTACCGCGACTGACTTCGCAATAGACCATCATCAAGGCCTTGTCGATGGTGGGCTCAATCGTCTTGATGGCTGGCATCTCTCTGCTATTGCCGAACGCGAGCCTGTCCTTCGGTTTGCTGACACTGAGGATGTCGGGAGTGATCTTCAGCGACAGGCACCCAACGATGCTCACGATTTCGTACAAGCAATGCTCGAGCACTACGACAACACCGCTGATGGTGGCTCGGGTAACAACGCCATCGACAAAGGCCTCAAAAACATCCTCGAGAAACCCGACTTCCTTGCTTGGGCTCTTGAGGCCCTAACGGAAGGGGACCGTTCCGTTGTCGAAGTTGCTGCCGTGCTCGGTGGCGGAACGGGAGGCGCTCTCACGATTCTCTGTGATGAACTCGCACGACTCGGCCACATCGGCCAGGGAGAAGCATCGGTTGGGTTCACCCTTGGAATGCAAATGGGACGCGTCGCCAATGACGTCCACCTCGGTCAGTTCGACGACGGTTCGGCGCGTTACACGTTCCACGACGCATACGCGATCGCCGATCGGGTTGGCCAGCGGATCCGTGATGACGATGCGGCGTGGGCGCTCTGGACAGAGAATATCCCCCTAACATACAATTACTGGGCGCTTCAAAACAACCCTGACTACGGTCAGATCAGAGACTTCTACTGGCCGATCCGAAAGGATGCAAATCCGATATCCGTCGAACGTGCTGTCGCCACGGAACCACGCTTTAGCAATCTCGGCCACACAGAGCGAGACCGTATCCTGTGTCTCGGCTCTTTTGCTTTCCGCCAACTCAAGCGTCGTCCAGCTCGTACACAGTTCTGGAAAGGAGAAGAAGACTATGACCTGGCGGATTTCAAGACTGATTACGAGGGATACGTCTGGACACCCGGATTCGACGCGGTGCACGACTTCAGCGAACTAGAAGGCCGGGACATCCCCGGTCTAGATACAGTCACCGGCCACCGTGAGGCACTTCACGCCCTCGGTCATACCGCAAGTGGACTCCTGAGTTCCAACGTGAGCCACGGCGAGATCCAGCGTGTCAACGCTGTCGTTCACGCTGCCGATATTGACGTTAACGGCAGCGATCTTCAGATCGTCGAAGATGCCATTATGAATGCCCTTGACCTTGGATACGATCAGACAGGTGAGCGCGATAACCCCGTTAGAGCGGTTCTAATGGATGGATTGGGGACTGAGAATTACCCCAGTAACTATCCACTGTCAGTTACCGTCTATGCTGGTCACGAGCTAGCACTCGACGCCCACAACCAGATGGCTACTAGTGAGTACAAACGTGCTGTGACCTCCGGAGGTGGGGCCTAATGACGTCACTAGCGACTCGTGAAAATATGTGGAAGATGGTGTTTGTGTTTATCAATCTTTGCGCGTTAGGATTGGCCGGGTGGACCATCGATTCGACTACTGCGTGGGGGCTCGCACTGGAGGGCTTCAGCCTCATATTGGCCCCGTTACTTGCCGGTGCACTCGTCATCATTGGGGTCCTTGGCACGAAAATTATTCTTGATTCCCCCGACGAAGACACCAAAACAGCGGGTGAGGCAGACGAGTTCACCGACTCTCCACGGGATGGTCTCGGGGGCGATACTGGTCCCGAAGAGAGTACTCCGCCGGAAAGCCGTCTGGGCTTTGACGATCCTGGCCAAGAGCTGTCTGGTGATGATAAGCAAACCAGCGGTGACCAAACAAATAGTGACAAAAGCACCATAGCTGGTGACTTCGCGGTCGAAGGCTACGGGCAAGATGCCAACGAAGGCGGTGACGCTTCGGGAAATCCGCAACCCGCGGTTCGTGAGACACGAGCCGCGGACACCTCCGGACAGCGAAGTCGCTCAAATACGGCGACAGCAGTCGACAAGTCCCAATTCAACGATAGTTCAGGAGACGGTATCGAACCTGCAAGTGACGATCGTTCAAGGAGTGCAACTCCAACGAGCTTTGATCTTAACCGGACGCAAATTAATAGTAGCCAATCAACCGAAAGTACCGTAGAGACCGGCACCACTACTGATGATGAGGATAACGCAAGAGGTGTCCCAATGAGGACGCGTACTATCCGTTATCATCTTAACCGAGATCCCTACTAGATCTACAGATAAGCAAGGCGAGTACTCAAGATTCGAGTGCCCACTGGAATATTGCATATTCTGCTTTGTGGATGGCCGATACCTCGTATTCGACAGCCAGGCGCTCGCACGGCGTTGCCAAGCAAGCGCTCGCTGGTATCGGCAGTTCCGTGTCGTCCTTATGTTCGCCATCTCCAGCATAGAACCGCTCTGTGAGCCGCTGTGACCGTGACACAGCATCTATCCAACAGAGCAACTTGACGAGTCCCGTCCCCGCTGCGTCCCGCTGACGCTCAATCGCTTACCGGCTATTTTCTCGCTTAAGCTGTGGTACAGAGCGACCTAGTCTTTGGTCTTGTCTGGCTGCGGGAACAATCGTAGAGCATCGTGTCCCCGCTCAGTGAGGTAGACACGCTTTTTCCGACCATCCTTTTTGACGGTCACATAGTTATCAGTGCTGAGCGGATCGATGATATGTGTTTTGAGGAGTCGATACAAGCCCTCCTCAGACTTTGATTCGGAGTTTACGATAAAAGAGAGCCCCTGGTCACGTCCGTACTGGATGAGTGATTTCTTTGTCGCACCGTCGCACTCTGCGAGATATTCAAGAATTTGCATCTGATCAGAAGTCGGTGCTTGTAGCTGGAAGACTGGCAGATCAAAGATATCTCCTACCGAGTCGACAAGTGGTTCCGATGGTGGCTCGCGCGTTTCACCGTCGGCTCGGAATTCAGGAGTAACATAAAATGGGGTGGCTGACGTTGATTGACACGCCATCATACCCGCGATTGCAGTGATTTTGCTCCCTGTTGCGACATTCACCAAGACTTCATCGGTTGAGTGGCGCTCAATGGCTTCAACGAATGCACTCACTGCACTGTTGAGGTCAAACAGATCGCACTCCTGGGTTTCAAGCGCTATCCGATCATTGCTACGAAGTTCTGTGACCAACTCACGTTGAAAATCGGCCTCGTAATCTTGGTCTGAGCGGTGGCGAAGTAACACGACAGTATCTGCTTTATACTGCTGGATTGGTTCCCACGCGCGCGCGTATTCGTATCCGAGCGGAACAATTTGGACCCGATCTGCGATATCCATTTGCTACTGATAGAACAGCAGGAGGAAAATAACTATTGAAGGTATATTAGAGCGTGTAGTATTCTGAAATAGTTCTTGAAAGCAATTTGAGCTGCCCCAATCTCACTTTTTGACCTGCGCGCAAATATACTAACGATACTAATTTAGTAACAATACTTATGTCGCATCCCCGCATAATTCGATATACGATGTTTCAACCATCACCCAGGTATCCTGATACAGACCTCCGAAAACAGTTCCAAGAAAACAGAGACAAATATGAGCAGCTCACAGCCGAGCGTGCCCCTCCAGAACTCACCGAATTACTCGACGTCTCCACGTTTTGGGATGCAGAAGTTCAGTTGTTAGACCGTGTCCCTCATCACATCTCCCAGCACGGGTACATCAAAAACAAGAGACTCTTGGAAGCGATTGCACTGTGGAAATTCCCCATTGCTGTTGGCAAGATCCGCGAAAACCCGGAAGACCAAATTTCTGCAGTGACTGAGAAAGCATTTCGAGCAGACACTGCGGAAGACGCAATCGCGACTCTGAGCGAATTATCTGGGGTCGGTGATTCTATCGCTGGCACGATTCTGATGTTCACTAACCCACAGCGCTACACCGTGATGGACCCACGAGCAACGGGAGCCCTTGCAAAATTCGGTTACTGGAATCGTAAACAGGCCGCCACCCGCAACTACTATGAAGATTATTGCTTGCGTTGTCACGAACTTAGTCAGCGGACCGGTTTCTCACTTCGAGATGTAGATCGTGCGCTCTTCATCGCTGGTGGTGGGGGAGATGAGTAACTGATGGTGACCTCAATCGGCCACTTCGATAGTGACAAAGAAACCTTCGTCATTGACAGAAAGCTCCACAACGGAGCTCCTATTTCAAAGGACTCTGAGGACTCTGAGGACGGCCCTCAGTCATCGCCTGTCCCCAAACCAGACCCTCTGATGATTGGTCGTGAGTTTCACCGGCTTACAGAGCACTCCCAAGTTGGTCGCCAAGTGATTGATCGGCCAGCACTGCACCCACGGGACGAGTATTCGCTGATGATGAAGATGAAAACCCCATATCAGATGGCTACTATCCTTCCACCTGCCGACGAATATGAGACATTAAAGACGATCGCTGCAGACGCAGAAACGGTTACGCTTCCTTCGAAAAAGCATCTCGAATCTGAACTGACATCACTCCGACGCTACAGCGGACCGAGTGATGAGCAGCCGCTCTCGTTTACCATTGTCTATGAGACCGGTCATATTGCGATCCATACGCGCGAGAATTGCGTGTATGACGGTCAATATCTCTTCGCTATCGATTCAGATGTTGTCTCTGATCTCTTCAACCGCGTGTACTCGTCTGGATTTGGTGACCTCAAGCACACATATCTTGATACACGGGACTCGCTTGAGGCAACCTCAATAGGGCTCTGCGTTGGTACAGACCAGCAGTGGGTATACGCTTACACAGACACTCCACCGCGGTCTTTTGAGTTACTCGAACAAGCAATCCTCAGATGTGCCGGTACGGACCTCTTTGAGACTGGCGATCAGACAGCGATTACTGATCGACTGTATAGTGATGCCGTGGCGCCAGCACTCGCGCTCCTTGTAGAGAACCCAGAGCTGACGGGAGCACTACCCACTGATGCTCTGTGGGCGGGCATTCGAACCGGACTAAGGAGTGAGCAAGAACTAACTACAGATGCTGCGCTCGAAGTGCTTTCAGCCATTGATGAGCCAATCCCAGACAATATTTGGACTGCTGTAAGTGAAGTTCAATCGACGCATCCAGAAATCCTTGAGAAACTTGCATCGCTGCTCCTTGTCGCCCCTTTCGAAGGTGAAGATGTGGCTGAGCACGTCTTCTCCTTACTCCTGAAAACGCTAACCGAGGATGCGAATCGAGACCGAACAGCCGCCCTCAATGGGCTCGATTTGCTTGGTAGTGAACACCCACAGCTCATTCTTGATGCACTCCCGGTTCTTGAGACGATGCTCAGAGATGGATCGACGTCTGAGCAGCGTGCTACTCTAGATGTAGTATTAACCTTGGCACAGACAGATCCTGAATACGTGACGCCGCTGTCTGACATCTTACTGGAGTTCGTCGAACAGCGGTCTCATCCCATACCATCATCGGCGGCGATCGGATACCTGGCTAAAGCACGCCCAGATGTAGCGGTGGCTGCCATCCCGACATTTGCTGACTGGACAACGCAAGAAGATCCTCAGATCCGAAGTAATGGGCTCGGTGTACTGGCTGATTTGGCGGAGACGTATCCTGAGAAGGTGCTACCGTATGCAGATCGTGCTCACGAACTACTTGATGACGATGACACATATGCGCGCTATAATGCAACCTCGGTCCTCGCTCGAATTGTCCGAGTCGCCCCTGGTGTAGTCGACCCTGCAGCAGAGCGGCTGCAGGAACTGCTCACAACAGACCACGCACCCACTCAGCGAAATGTCTGCTGGGCTCTTGGTCGGCTTGGTAGACAGGAAGCACTCCCTACGCTCCGGGTACTACAGAACTCGGCTGAGGAAGAGTCAGTACAGGCCGCTGCTATCGGAGCTGAGGCTTTGCTGACGACAACGGAATGCCCACACTGTAAGGCGACCCCAGAGCCACACAGTGTTTCGGTCGCTGTTGTGAGTGATCCGGCACTGACTGCGTGGTGGACTTGTCCAAAGTGCGATCAGTCTATCAGAGTCAACTAATCTTCGAATCAGCTACCCCACCCACCCTCAAAGCGCCAAAGGCGATTAGCTAGCTGTTTTTGCAGTACCGTCCAGCTATCGTCCTCATCTGAGTAAGTGAGTTAGGTCGGCTCGCCAGCTAAGCCAGCTGACTCAGCCAGCTAACTCACCTAGCCAGCTTAGCTGACTTGTCTGACTTAGTTTTATAGCTGAGTAGATTGACTACACGGATATGCTCGCGTATACCGTCTATTCAGAGGCCGGTGGTGTGGGAAAGACAACACTAGCTGCAAACCTCGCGAAGGCAGAAGTGCGTGCAGATAGAGACGTACTCGTCGTAGATCTCGATACACAAGAGGCGTCACTCTCGCACCTGCTCGATGTTTCCGAGGATCGGAACAACGACCAAGCGGACAGTCTCCTCCGGCATATGATTGATCGTCCGCGAGGTGATTTCCGAGACCTCATCAAAACAAGTGAGGGTATCGACATCGTTCCGGCACACAATATTCTCGAGTACGCCTCAAAGCACCTCCGACGACGTGAGGAAGAAGCCGCGGACTTTGGGGAATCGTGGAATCCGAACAAACAATTACTCCGAGTGCTACGAGAAGCTGGCGTCCACAACGACTATGATACACTAATCGTGGACCCACCAGCGAGCGCTGACATTAAACTGCATAATGCAATCCACGCCACGAGACATCTCGTCATTCCATTCGAGCCGAGTGGGAAAGGCTACGAATCAGTCCAAGGGCTGGATCAACTCGTCGGGGGACTCGAAGAGCAACTCGGCATCGAAGTCGGTGTCCTTGCGGTTGTCCCGAACCGATACAAGGGAATGAACGATCAGGATCGGTTCTTAGATAAGTTAGAACGCGACGGCTGGGAGATCCCGATCAAATTCCGTGAGCGGTCGTCGCTTTTGGAAGGCTGTTGGGCAGAGCAGTGTACTGCATTCACCTACGTGGAAGAACATCGCGATCGCGAACGTGAGCACGAACTGGACACACTGGCAAAGTTCGATGACCTCGCTATGCATATTCGGAAGGCCAAGGCGGTGGAAGCATGAAGCAAGGTTCTGCTGACGACCCGTTTGCAGACGAGTCAACTGGTGATGAACAAACTGAAACCGACTCGCCTGCAGACACCCAGTCTGGAAAAGGCCCACAAGAAGAGTCGGATCCGACTCCGCAGACCCACCACACGACCGACGATTCAGAAGCCCCTAACCTCGCACAAGGCGATGAACGCCCACCCACGCAGCAGCGTTCCCTTCCGTACATACACTCACGAGACGGAGTGAAAGACGGACGGACACAGCGTCCGGTGTTCCTCCGAGAACATATTGAGGACGGCATTGATGATCTTCGAACGGAAATAGAAAACGAGCTCGGAGAGGATGTCTACAAGACAGACGTCACCGAGGCGGCGATGGCTGTTGCACAGGAAAACCCCGAGCTTGTATTAGCAAAACTGGAAGAGTGGGGATACGGCTGGCGTTGACGGGCTGATCAACTATTGCACTCCTCACCAGAGTGCACAACGTTGATGTTATCCTATATGAATGTCCTGCTTGATGAGACAGTATACAAGACGATCGTTTCTCCAAGCCTGTGGGGCAACTACAACTGCTGGCGCACTTGCGTTGGAGGGAACTAAGAACGTTCACGCGATATCGACAAGCAAAAAATCCGAATTTGAAACCGAACAAGCTCGCTATATCTCAAAGTTTGCCACCACAGGGAAGTGGGCGTTTGAGGAATTTGTTCCGCTGTTTGACCCGCCCTCAAACAAGGAGTTGGGAGGCCACCTTGTCGACAGTGTTATGCCATCAGTTACGATGCTCTTGCCGGGACTCGTCGGACAGGCAGTTGAGTTGAAACAGACGCTTTCTTGGTACGACGAAGTCGGCAAAGACACCGGTTTCCGGACTGTCTCGAGGCTTGGACCAGAACCATATACTGGGAGCGATCCTAGTGGAGACTTTGGTTCGGCAATGGATGAGGCCGCCACCGAAGTCCAGAACATCGCCGATGGCTTCGACAAGGTCAACCAGCGGGCACAGAGATGTGTTGAAAATCCATCACAAGGGAATCTCTCACGGCTAGCCGGCTTAATAGAGACACTAATCAAGGATCTAGATGACCTTGTCAGTCCATCTGCAGACCTCGGCGATCTTGACGATCTCAGCGACGTCTCACGGATCGCCCAATGGGCGAATATTAACCCATCTCCGTATGGGAATCATCCCGACGGTAAACGGGCTGCCAAGCGCGTGAAGGAGAACGCCAAGTTTGTACTTGATACAGCCTCCGCGTTTAGAACATCACTCAAAACTCTACTGGGGTACGTACAAGGTAGCGGCTACCATCCATTCCCAGCAGCTATCGTATTGTTCAATCAGTCGATCGGCGATATCCGTTCTAGTGTTCCAAATGCTCTCTTTGACCGTTTCGCTGGAGATTCTTTCAATATACGAATCGAAGACTCAGATGGGAAACAAGTTACCAAGCGGTGGCTAAAAACTAGCCCTACAGGCAATATCAAGCGTTACAAACTGGAGGATCAAAATTCGGCAGACGCAGAAATAGCTTTGCCCAAGTCAACAGTTAACGAGATCGTCGATGCAGACGATTCGATGACCGCTGCTGTAGATGCATACGAGTCTGGCGACATTCAGGTGTCTGGTAACGGGCTTATGAACAGCATCAAATACAGCAGGCTCTGGTCAACATTGATCGGCTGGATCAAAGGTATCCTGTAGTGACAGATATCTGATAATACTATTTTTAATATATAAACTTATAGATATATTGTTGATGGGCCGCTGTCTTGTGGTTTCTCGCTTGATGTGCCAAGGTGAATTATTGGGTTGGAGTTGTTCTACAGGCGGAGCAGGCCGAGTGCCTCGGGGCTTGACCGCGAGGGTGAAGGCCGTCGAAAGATTAACCAAATCACGGTTCGTACAGTTGATACAGTCAGAAACCCACAAAGACGGGTTAAAGACCTTAACCCAACGCTGACTGAGACAATTTGGAAATGCGACTCCTCTCAAAACCCGCGTCTTTGGCGCGGTGCGACGGGAGTTGTCGGGCGGGGTGGAGCCGCCGACCCTCACGGACGCATCGCACGTTCGGGTGTGAATTCCAGCCGACCCATCTCGGGCAGGTCGAGGGAAATTAAATTCGCCTGCGTCCATCCGTCCGTTTCTGGATGGTCTGGACAAAACGGTGAAGCCTCGGGGCTTGTCCCCCGAGGTACTTCACTGGTTGATATCGCTCAACGGAACCAGCATAGTAACGGTATCAACAATCTCCTACGGAAGAGCGTTGTATGATTCTCTCAAACCGCCCTCTATGAAGTGTGAACAATGCGGAAAGGATACTTCTGTCTCTCATCACAATGTTGATGGATTTACTGGGCATCTCTGTGAAAACTGTGAGAATGAATGGGGAGAATGGGGAGTCATTCAAGCAGAGTGACTGATTTCCAATGGAAGTGGAGGGGGACTGGAGCGTGTGACACGCAGAACTATCAACCACCCCCCCTCACTTCGGTTCTTATTGGTTCGTCTTAATTTTGTATCCGATTGGAACCAATTGAGAAACAGTCCGCTGTACTGGCTATGACTCTGTCAGGAGAGTACCGTTCGAAGTCTTTCAACAGAACCACTACCGCCGATCACATTGCCAACAACTGATCCGCAGAGGCAACTCCAGTGTTTGCCCTCACTTCTGAGCGCGTCGGACGGACGAGTAAATTGTCACAGCTGGCTCTGGACATCCAGAGCGTTCAGCTCGTCTACTTCCCGGCTCACCTCTTGAATTCGTGACGTCAGTTCTTCGTTCGCTGCAGTGATCGATTCGGCCTCGTCGGTTACCCTCTCGAAGTCTTCGGCAGTCTCATCTACCAGACTGGCAATCTGATCGGTGCTGATCGCTTGATCATCCGTGGCGTCCGCTACTTCAGCGACCCCGTCCGAGGCTTCCTCGACGACGTTGGCAATGTCTTTGAACGTTTCACTTGAGCGTTGGACTTCCGCGGCGCCGTCCTGTACGACGTCGTTTGTCGCTTCGAGGTTGTCAACAGCCTCGTTGTCTGTGCTCGCACATCAGCAACGATCGCTTCGATTTCGACCGCGCGCTCCTGTGGCTCGTTCGCGAGACTTTTGACCTCATCAGCAACGACAGCAAAGCCATCGCCAGCTCCCCCGACGCGCGCGGCTTCGATCGAGGCATTCAGCGCGAGCAGGTTCGTCTGATCAGCGATATCGTTGATGATGTCGACGAGCTCGTCGATTTCTTGGATACTCTCGTTGAGCGCCTGAATGTCGCTCGTCACGCCATCAGCGGCGGCTTCGATCTCATCCATCATCTCGATCGTGTCTTCGGCCTTTTCCTCACCCGCTTCGGCCTTGCTGCGAGCCTCTTCGCTGATCGATTCTACTTCGTCGGCTGTCGCCGCGTTTCCTCAACGGTGGCGCTCAGTGAGGAAACCTCCTGAGAGACGTTCGTGATCGACTCTAGTTGTTGTATCGCCTGATCGCTGATATCCTGGGAGCTCTCAGCGATCTCTTCTGAGGAGACTTTGACCTCGTCGACAGCTGATTTCATGCTCCGGGTTGCCGCCTTCCGGTCGGGGATATCACGGAACGTCTCGCTGATTGCGACGACGTCGCCAACCGCATCGTGGATCGGGCGCACGACGAGTTCGGTCGGGATGACTCGCCCATCGTAGCTTTCCTTTTCGACTTCGACGCGGATCTCGTCTTGGCCCTCGTCGACAACTTGTTTCAGCGTACAGTTGCCTGTTCCACAGACCTCTGGATTGCAGAACTGATCTCGCTGGAAAGCTGACTGCCGTTCGACTACCATACCTTGTGTAGCAGCCGGGTAGTGACAGGACGTTCGGGTGCTCGTCAATGCTCGCAGGTGTCGTGAGGGGTTGCCGCTGATTGTTGCGGGAGACGAAGGATTACGCGTGTCCCACGCGAATCGCGCTCCTCGATCGAAATGTCCCCACCGCCACGAGTGACGATCCAGTAAACCATCCAGAGGCCGAGCCCGCTTCCGTGCAAGAGCGGCGTTTCCTCCCCTTCTCGAAGAACTCGCCGTTCGTTCCGCGGGATCCCCGGGCCGTTGTCTTCGATGGTGATCCGGACAGTCGGTGCCGTTGAGTCGGCCCGCTGATTCGAAACCCGAATCGTCACCTTGGGTCTGGCCTGATCGTTGTGCTCAAGTGCGTTTTCGACGAGTTCTTCCAGAACCGTTTCGATGTCGACGACGACGGCGAGCTGCGATGGTGGCACGTCTGTTTTGATTGTCGCCTCGGGGAATCGGCGCCGTTGCGCCGCAGCGACCGACTCAATGGTTTCAGAGACACTCACCGCGTCTTCTTGGACCGTATCCGCGACTTTCTTAACCGTCTGGTTCGCTTTGTTTCCCAATTCGACCATCCGGCGTGCTTGTGTACGGATGTCTTGGGCGTAGTCGATACACGTTGACGGGTCGTCTGCAGCGAGTATCTCGCTGGCGTACCCATCGATGAGGTTAAGACGAGTACGGAGATTGTGTCGAAGCACTCGGCTCAGCGCCTGGGTCTGTTGTTGATGGATCTGCTGTTCGGTTCGATCGATCATCGTCGCGACAAATCCGACCAACTCGTCGTTGCGATCAGTAATCGGGGCGATCGTCTCATCAGCGTAGAACAGTTCGCCGTTTTTCCGTCGGTTGATGATCTCTTTGTCTTCCCACACGTCGCCGTCGAGGATGGTGCCCCACAGTTCGTCGTAGTACGATTCAGATTGCTGCCCCGATTTCAGGATGCTGGGCGTCTGTCCGATAGCCTCCGCAGCACTGTACTTCGTAATATCCTCGAACGAAGGGTTCACATATTCAATGACACCGTCGGCGTCGGTGATGTATATCGCGTGTCCAGCGTAGTTGATCCCCTGCTCGAATCGTTCTGCCTCGTGAATCCTGGCGACGAGTTGGCTCTTCATCTCACGGGCCGACCGGGAAAGCGCCCCGACCTCGTCGGCAGATTCATACACGGTGATCGACGTGTCGAAGTCGCCACGCGCGACCTGTTGGATGTCCTGAATCAACTGGACGAGCGGTTGGATGATGTGTTTGTCGATCAATACATAGAGCAGTGCCAGTCCAAAGATACCCGCGACGGCACTGCCAATCGAGAACAGTCGCAGCGTGTCGTTCCCGTACGTAGGCTGTCTCATAAGCCATAACGAACCGCCGAGATAGCCCACGAAAATCAACACCACGACGAGGAGGTGGAGCCCCGCCTTCAACCGCAGACTTGCATTCGGTATCGTTCTCATATACGTGTGGGAGTTCTGAAGTTGAGCGCGGTTCGTCTAAACCACGAGCGGAACCGGAGCGGCCGCGAGGAAGGTAGTGTGTCCCATCATAGCAACCTGCGCCATTGATATTAGTAAACAGATTTGATGAAGAACATATATAATTTTGTTATTAGGTGGCATTTGAGGGAAGAACGACCGCTGAGCGACCAACGATCAGACGACGCAAACGCAGAGAATCCCCCGCGACAGGCCTCAGTTATGTGATCAGTGTCGGTAGATCGAACGCTTCGATGACGGGCGGCAACGACAGCACCAGTGTCAAAATCAATAATTTTCAAACGGAATTATATGAATGGATCCAGGTATGTCTATCGTAACCAAGAAACGTCCGCGGCGCTGTGGGGGGCGTCTTCCGGTCGGTCAGATTTGTTTGTGCTCTTAGAACAATGATGTCACAACGGACCCAGCTCGAAGCCGATGTACAGTCTGTCGATATTGGGTCGACCGAGACGACAATTACGGTGCTGTTCGTTGAGGACGACGACGCGTTCGCCGACATCGTCGCGACCTATCTCGAGCGGGAGTTCGGGTTCGAGGTGTACACCGAAACGAGCGCGAAAGATGCTCTCGGCCGGCTCGACAGCGAATCCAAGATAAGCTGTGTCGTCAGCGACTACGCGATGCCGGAGATGGACGGATTGGAGTTCCTGGAGGCGGTGAAGGGTCGGTATCCCGACCTTCTCTTCGTGATGTTCGCCGGGCAAGGGTCCGAGGAGGTTGCCAGCCGCGCGATCCAACTCGGGGCCGACGACTACCTAGAAAAAGACACCGGCGAGACCAGATACGAACTGCTGGCCACCCGGATCAATAGCTGTGTGACGATCGCCCGCCAGCAGCAGAAGTTGCAGGACCTCTACACGGCGATGGAGCACGCCGGTCACGCGATTCTCGTCACTGACGCGGATGGGACGATCACGTACGCCAATCCCACGATGGAGAGCATTTCAGGCTACAGTCTAGCGGAGCTCCGCGGGCAAACGCCCGCCGCCCTCGGTTCCGAAAAGCAGGACGAGGAATTCTACGAGGACCTCTGGGAGATCATCCTCGACGACGAGGTCTGGATGGGCGAAATCGTGAACGAACGCAAAGATGATAGTCGCAAGCCATACTCCGGGAGACTCTGAATCGGGACCGGAATCTCCGTGCGCATCAGTCCGCCTGGCTGTCGGCCTGCTCGAGGACTTTCCGTTCGACGTCGGTCAGCGTCGGTTCTGCAGCTTCAGGTTCGGGAGGATCCCCCGGCGGCTCGGGGAGTTGCGCTGTGAGCATTCCCTCTGACTCGTCGAGTTCGAGCAGCACCATCGGATCGTCGACGATGAGTTCCGATTCTGCGACGGACGCATCTTCGGTCTCTTTGGCCACGAGCCCGCACGCCTCGATCATCCGTGCTGGAACCGTGAGGCGGAAGCTTCACCCTCCGTCCTGCAATCGGGCACAACCCATCATCGCGAATCACCTACTCGTAGTCGGTCCGTGGGAATGCTGGTGGAAAGCAGCATACACCCACAACAGGAGGCAAAGACTATGAAATCGGAGAATCACTGGAGAGTCTATTACAGACCCATTGGATGCCCTGGGGGATTACTGTCTTAACAGGGATCAAGTGGGTTCCACACGAGGAACAGGATATGTCGGAGCCCCTCACGGAGTTGTTCGCGGACACGCGTGCCGTCCAAGAGGCCAACGGCAGTTACACGATCACGATCCCCAGCGAGATCGCCGCCCGCTATGGGACCGAGGCCGGCGACGACGTCCTGTGGTACGATGACGGTGAGAGTGACGAGCCGCGGTTTCTGCCACCGAGTGTTCGCGACACCTAAGAGCTGAGCTTAGGCCGTCTCGGGACAGTTATTGCGTCAAACCGCAGCACTGTGTGTCCTCACTCACGAATGAGCGTGTTTTCCAAATGTTATTTTATGGCGCAGACTAGGACCCGATATGGCGGACACACCCGTCGATGCAATCGACGCCCTCCTTGCGGACGCGACAGCGGAAGTCGATGATCCAGAAGTTCGATACAAACTCAGAACCGCACGCCAGCTAACGGATGTCATCGAACAGCATCACGACGACCTCGTTGCGGTAGCCGTGGATGCGACCAGTAGTGACGAAGTCGAAAAGCAGCTCCACGGGCGGAGGCACGGCAAGTAACTTACCCGAGAGCGATGACATAAATCACGAAGATAGCGGGGTTCGGTAGTATCGATTTGGATAACGTGTCGATAGACCTAAATCATCAGTCGCTCAATTACCACCGAACCTCTTGGTGAGGTTCAGTGCGACACCACGATGCCGCCCAGCCCGGTCCACTCCCCATCCCGACCGGGCTACTTTCCATCTCATTATAGTATGCACAATCGTGTGATTGGTTATCAGATCTGATACACAGGTGATTAGTTTTAAGAGGGGAGCCTTTGGAAAATTAGAGGACACACGACACTCTCGCGGGGGAGATGAGGGTGGCGTGGTTGTCGCACACTATGAAACTGAAAAAACTATTCGCAGACGATTCAGCAGTGTCGCCCGTCATCGGGGTTATCCTGATGGTTGCCATAACCGTGATCCTCGCTGCCGTCATCGGATCATTCGTGTTGAACCTCGGATCGAGTGTTCAACAGACCTCGCCGCAGGCGAGTTTCGACTTCGAGTATGGGAATGATACCTCGGTCAACATCACCCACCAGAACGGCGACTCAATTGAGTCGGCTCAATTAGAGGCAACTGCAAGTGAAGTTAGCTGGGACGACGGTCAAACGCAGAACTTCACCGAGACAGCGACTACGATAAGCGCAGGTGATACTGCGACGTACGTCCACGATAGCGCGTCTTGGAGCGGAGAAACAGTCCGCGTTGTTTGGACTTCCGAGAACGGTGAAACCTCTGCGACACTGTCGGAGAGCACTGCGCCGAACTAATCACTACCAATATTCAAAATGCAAATAAGGAACCTCTTCAAGGACGATTCGGCTGTCTCGCCAGTTATTGGGGTTATCCTGATGGTCGCCATAACTGTGATTCTCGCCGCTGTTATCGGCACCTTCGTGCTGAACCTCGGCAGTGAGGTCCAACAGACCTCGCCGCAAGCAAGTTTCAGCTTCGACTACACTGATGATTACAACGTAACGATCACGCACAGTAACGGCGATTCGATCCCAGGCGAGAACCTGAACGCAACTACGGGCACGGGATCCTGGAATGCGAGTAATTCCACGTACTTCGATGAGAAGGGTACGGTGTCCGCAGGGACGACTGCTCAATACGGATTAGACGGTGAAACGTGGAGCGGACAGACCGTCAGTGTCGTCTGGACCTCCGAAAACGGCGAGAATTCTGCGACCCTCTCTGAGAGCACCGCACCGAACTAGATACTACCGCGGTCATTTTTCGAGGATGGGAGTCATCATTGACGAGAAGGCAATTGCACGGACGTACTCTCATCCGTCTGTCGCCGATCCATACGAGATTGTCAAGCAATATCGGGAGGTAATGCGCTACGGACCGGACGCCAGTAGTACGCGCGTTGCTCGTGAACTGAGTCTTCCACGCGGCCGTGTTCGACCTTGGCTCAACGGGTCGAAACCGGACGCTGTCTACGCTATCGAACTCGCCTCGAAACTGGGATGGCTTGACGAGGGGTGGACCGAAACGACGGAAGGTCTGTCGCAACTGGTAGCCGGCATCTTCGTCTGTGGATCGGTCCAAGAGGCAGCAATGTCTCCGAGTTGGACGCCTGCGACTGCAATCGGACGCTCCCGATTAGAAGCGGCACTCAAAAGCGCCGGCGTCGGGATCCGCGTCGAAGACGATGAACGGGCAGAAGAGTTTTGGCCAGGTACACACCCAAGTATGCTTGGCCGGGCCATGGTCGCAGCTGGTGCGCCGCTTGGAGAGAAAACAGCTGATTCAGTGACAGCGCTTCCCGACTGGCTTGACTCGGCCCTTCTTTCCGTTCGTACAGGTTTTGTTGAACTTCTCGTTGCAGAGCGAGCGATTGAGTATCCGAACAAAGCCACGCGCCGGATTCAGACATCGCGATCGGCGAGTTACTATCGCGAGGTAGCTGAACTCATCCAGTCGGTGACTGGTGAGACAGTCACCTATAGTAACTCGGGCGTAACGGTCTCGGCCGACGCAGTGAGGGCGCTCGGGCTCTAACCCTGTACTGCTCTGCAACCTGCATCGCCGCGTCGCAACCATTTCAAGCTGACAGAAGTTGAACCTGCGTGTAAGTAGCCCCTCTCCCGTTGCCATCTGGTGTAACCGACCGCTACGTTTCTTTTCGATGCCTGTGCTTGTCACCGGTATGCCGACAGAGTCGGAGCCTCCGACCGAGCAATGGCGGTTCGAAACCGACGGTAAAATCCGCTCCTCGCCGACCGTGTACGACGACACAGTATACGTGGGCAGCAACGACGGCAGATTATATGCGGTTGACCGACGAACGGGCGAACAGCACTGGACACTCCAGACTGACGGTCCCATTCGGGGGTCTCCAACTGTCTTCGGGAGGACTGTCTACGTTGGAAGCGACGATGGCTCCATCTATGCTGTTGACACCGAGACCGGAACCTGCCGATGGCAGTATGAAACCGATGGGAGCATCACCGGTAGCCCCGTTATATACAATTTGACGCTGTTCGCAGCTAGTAACAGTGGGCAGGTGTCTGCAATCGACCTCCAACGAAGGGACCCGGTGTGGTCCGTTGATCTCGATGGGAGCATCCTGGCGTCCCCATTAGTCGTTGACAACACGGTGTTCGTGGGGAGTACCGACGGGACGCTGACGGCACTTGCGGCGCCCAGTGGCGACATTGAGTGGCGGTTCGTCACGGATGAAGAACTCCGAACGCCACCGGCTACATCACAAACTGAAATATACGTCGGCGACCGTTCCGGAACCATCTACGGTCTCGTACGCGACACCGGCGAGGAAGTCGCACGGCTGGAAGGTGATGCGCCGGTCGATGGGTTGGGAGCGATGACAGCCCTCTCGCCGCTCACAACTGTCGGAGAAACGGTCGTGTTCGGCAACTATTTCGGACGAATATACGCTGCGCGCATTCAATCTGATCTCCAGGGAGTGCTCTGGAAATATGAGGGACTAATGGGAATTCAGAGTGCGCCGGCCATCGTCGACGACTGCGTGTACGTCGGAGATGTCGGACAGGTTCACGCAATCGGGCTCGACTCCGGGGAACGACAGTGGGTATTCAAGCCGGAGGGCGCCAAGCAGTTCCGATCCTCGCCGACGGTTACTGATGGCGTTGCGTACATCGGGAACGACGACGGAGCCCTGTACGCGGTTTCCGTTGATAACACAGGATCAAGCAGGGACAGTCGTGAGCACGCTGGCACGGTGGGCCATCACGATCGACACGCAGTCTACCAGTCATCGCTTGGTCTGTACAAGTATGCCGAATCGAACGACGACGCCGCGCTAGATCGGGTGAAACAGTTGAACCAGGCACTCGATGCGACGCTTTGGACTGGCGAAAATTAACGCTCCGAGGAGCGTCGTCAGCTTCCCTGAAGATCAGACGAAAGAGCGGATTTGCGAGTGTCTCGAAGGGGTCCGCGAGCAGAATCCGGGTCAGCGGATTCTGCTCGTCTTGGACAACTTCTCTTCGCACGTGTGCGAGTACACGCGTAGGCGAGCCCACCAACTCGGCATCGATCTCGTGTTTCTCCCAGTTGGCTCTCCGGATCTCGACCCAATCGAGCAGGTCTGGAAACAGCTGAAATGGGAAGCCTCACCGCCAATTGTGGAGCGCGCGGCAGAATACCGCGCTCTCCTCACTGAGCTCTTTGAGCAACTTACAATTCGGCTGAGTTTCGCAGCCTCGTGGATCGACGAGTGTCTCGGCGGATACCTCCAGAAGTTACGCTAGGTACTAGCGCGCGATGTCTTCGATAAGCCCGGCAGGAAACAGGGAAGTCAGCCGCCGTCGTATGAGATCCGGGGAGAGCGTCTTGAACACATTCTTTCCCCACGCGGTCTACAACGATAGCCATATCAATCGAGCCCAGTCTCTTGATTTGCCGTCTTAACCGAACACGGATGGTTCGAGCAGAGCAACAACACTCCAGAGGGGCCCATCAGTGAGCGGTTCGTGATCAAGCTCGGGTAAAATGAGTCGCGCTCGATGACGGTTTACAGCAGGCGCACCGGCGAGCACCCCCTCTATGCTGAGGTCGTATATTGGCCGGTCGGCCACCCCGAGATGGCAAAGGAAACCGAAGGCGTCAGAATGATGATCGAAGTCAAGGAGACGCACGCGCACAGATATGTGACGGGGACGCCAGAGACACCAGCGCCTCCAGTCTCCCCGTCTCGTGATCTATTCTCGGGCGTCCTCGCGGTACTCGGGGTGGTTGGATTTGCAGTCGGATACATACTCTGGGATCGATTAGCCGAACAGTAGTCTGTGGGACCAGACGCGACAAACTTCGGGGAAACCGACGATGAGTCGACAACGACTGTCTCGTACCAACACAAGTTGGGCATTGTTCAGATTAGCTGATTGAAGCAGACGACGAAAGCTTCGGGCAACGTTTCTGCGGTCTCAGGAGACGCAAAAACGGACATATTTGATATATCACTATATGATTTATAGCCTAGTCCCTCTGTATTGGCGATATATTACTTATTGCGAGTGTGTGGACGACACACTGGCATTAGCAAAAATATAAAGTAGGCAGAAGAAAGACGCTATCACATCAGAATGCCAGCGCTAAAATCACCCCCAAATGAAGGAACCAGCCTTCTGTGGTGTGAGAGCCGTGTCTGAGCAAATAAATTGGAGTCAGATGTCCGAGCAAGAGCTTGCAGAGTTCTACTGGACTGAGATCGCCCCTGACCTCCGCCGCCAATTAGAACACGATCCTGATGTCGTACCCACCTATCAGCAATTGACAGAGCTGGGCTACTCAGGGATTACCTACGCGCTACGTGAGCATCACGATCGGACCCTCAACGAGTTCTGTACTGAGGTACTTCACCTCGAATCGGACACAGACCCCACAGATACGTGGGGAGGAGCTGCAGATGCGACTGTTGATGCAGCCGAAAGCTATCTTCAGAGTCTCCGGACCAGGGGTCGGATGGCCGATAGCACGGTTGAAACACGTCGGCACCGCCTCAAAAAGTACGTGCGCGTGTATCAGCGCCTTCACGGTCGCGAGGACTTACTCGAAGCAGTAGCTGCCCCCAGTGAACGCGTTGCCGAAATCGAACGCGCGCTTGCTGTGTTGGACGTTTTCGATGCAGACCTCGGCACTGATCGCAGCAAACTGGAGTATCTTCGCGTCGCCCAGGACTGGTATAACTTCCTAATGCGCCGTGGCCGAGCGCAGTATAACCCACTGGAGGGAGCCACCGAGGAATTCGGCTGGGAACGAGAAGAACCAGACAATGCAGCGCTGACAGCTGAACAAGTGCACGCAATCTACCAGGTTGCCGACACAGCTGAAGAGCGACTCATCACAATCGCACTTGCCGGCTGGGGACTACGCCCCAGTGAAGTCGCTGAGCTACATACTTCCCAAATCAATCTCGAAGCCAATGACCCCCACCTCAACTTTGATGACAGCCGAAAGAACGGCCCTGGGACAGTCGCACTACTCGTTGGTGTTGAGGCCCTAGCCAGCCGTATCGACGAGCTCACACAGCGCGAGGGATGGGATGGCTATCTCTTTCCATCTAATCGCTCTGCATCAGGACACATCCACGTGGACACAGTACGCCGGCGATTCAAACGTCTCGCAGCTGACGCTAATGTTTCTGTTCACGGCCAGCTCCCCAAAGCGAAGATGGGCCGACGCTTCTGGTATGCAAGCTATCAGAGCGCGGTCTCCGAACTGTTAGGACAACTCGAGGATATCGCCGACGAACAGGGATCAGCGTCTGCAGCGGTCGTCCGGGAAAACTACCTTTCGGAGTCCCATCGGCGTCAGCATCGGCGCCAAGCGATGCGAGAATCTCTCGCTTCTGTGTTTGATGTTGCTAACGGGGGTCTAGAGTGACGTGTCGCAGCCAGCAGACCTGCCACCTAGTGCCCAACACGTATACCAAGCACTTGATGAGAGCAGCCCCTTAACCCTACAGTCAATCTGTGAGCAGACGGACTTGGCCGAATCAACAACACGATATGCATTAGGACACCTTTCTCAAGCGGACCTTCTCGTATCACGTCCAGACCCAGCAGATGCTCGACGGCGACTCTATGCGCTGGAGACGTCTTAACTGGAACCCGAAATACGACTGTTGATTGGCGGCTTTTTCAGTCTAAACACCTACGAGGGCGAGTTCTCCGACCCACCGGGGTCGGGGGTGAAGCCCGACACTCGGCCTAGTGTTCTGTCTCCTCGATATACCGTTCAACACTTCTTCCGACACCGCACCCGTCGTCCCCACGTAGTACCCAACCTTTCAGAATCCACCACCCCAGAAATACGCCTCCCGAACCTCGGGATACCGTTCCAGTAGGTGCTTGCCAGAGTACGACTTGAATTGCCGAGCGATTTCTGCGGGACTGTGCTTCGGGTCCGTTTGCACGAACAGGTGTACGTGGTCGTCCGCAATCTCCAAGGCGAGAACCTTGTGCCCCAAGTGGTCGGCAGTCTCACCAAACAACTCTCGCACATCATCTTCAACCACGTTGAGAACCGGGTGGCGGTACTTGGGACACCACACGAAGTGATACTTGCAAGAACTAACCGAATACGCGTGACAGCGGTACTCTTCCATCCCTAATACCTAATATTTATGATGGTCTGGAACGATTGTCAAAGTATGGGTGAAAAAGCCACGAAGACGATTCAGACGCGCCTTCACGTAGCGTCTGGTGAATGGTCGTGGCTTCACGACGCCCGCCTCGCCTCACGCGAGATATTCAACGACACCACCCGCCTCAAACAACGCGGGTACAATCGCACCGAGATACAGAACGAGGTTGACCGCGACGACTTCTTGCGGAACAACAAGTGCGCGGTTGTCGGCAAAGCCCTCCAAACGTGGGACTCCTACCAGTCACTCAAAGAGTGGTGGCGCGAACAAGATGACCCTGATGGCGGCAAGCCGACGCCGCCAAGTACGGACAAATCTGGTGCGTACCCACTCGTGATGGCGCACACGGAAGGCTACGCCTCACCGTGGACGACGATACGAACCGCGTCCACGTCCGCATCAGCCCGCAACCCTACAAGAAGGTGAAAGGACACCTGCGTGGTGAACCAGACGCAATGGACGAACTTCGGGACGCCCTCACGTCGGATGAGGTGGATGTGGGGCAGGCCGAACTCCTGTACTGCGATGGCGTGTACCTAGTCAGGAGTTCGGAACGACAGATTCTGTGCACGAGGCGGGTGACTGACTCCGATTGCTGGCCAACTGTAAAGCGATGTCTCAAACGACATCCCAGTTCGAGTCTGCGATCAGCAGACTCGAACAACAGGCCGAGGAATTGATTCACAAAGACACGGACCTTCTGACTGTGGTCCGTGGGTTTGACTTCAGTGAGACTGCAGTCTACGAAGTTGGGAAAACCGAATGGAACGCTCACTACAGCTACGAGTCGATGGTACGAGCGTTCTATTGCAAGGAGCTCGCCGGCTTCACGACGACAGAACTCCACGACTACCTCGCGACTGCCGAGCGTGCCAGCACGCTCGGCTTTGATCCCGACCACTTCGCTGGGGACAAAGCTGCACCGGCTCGGACCACACTCGGTCGCGCCTGGCGCGACCGGTTCCCCAACCGGCTTCAAGCTTTTATCCGAACATCTGCTGAATGTATCCTCGTGGTTGCCCACGAGATGGGCAACCCGCTCGGACTGCGTGCGCTTACCCCTGAAGACAAGAGCGACCTTTCCAACCGCTCGGAACAACGCTACGTCACAGGCAAAGCAAAGGACGTTACGGAGGCCCTCTGTCAGATCGTGTTTCCAGCGATTGACCTCGATCGACCGGACGACGGAACGCGGTATGATGATACCGCGTTCCTCGATCTCCAGAGCTACCTCGGATTGACCGGGACTGCTGCCAACCAGGGAAGCCGGATCTTCGACGAGGAAACAACCCGCGAAAACGGCGGTCCTGACGGTGATACGCATCTCCACTACATCAAGCAACTCGAGGCGATCGAGATCGCCTCGATGGTCAACGGAGCGATTGGAACGATGATGTGGGCTGCTGAGCAATACTATTCGATCGATCGCCACGTCGATGTGGCGATCGATATCACCTATATCGCCTACTACGGTGATCGTGACGAGTTCCAGATGAGTACAGGCGCACCACCGAGCAAATCGTACTCGTGGTGTTACAAAATGGCGACTGTCTCGATCGTTGGGGAAGAAGTGAAGTTCACGCTCGGGATGCGGCCGCTCCGCGGCTACATCCCTCGGCGAGTTCTCGTTGAGCAACTGCTCGAAATAGCGAGTGACTCTGTTTCGATTGGGACGGTCTACGCCGACGCCGAATTCGACGGCGTCGGCGTGATCCACGCGGTCGAAGAGGCGGGCCTCTGCTATCTCATCCGAAAATCCTCGGATGACCCAGTCAAGCGGTTTGTACAGGACATAGACCACGACGTCGGCGTTAAACAGAATCACGAGATGGAAGGAACCATCGTGGGTGGCAGTGTAACGGTCACCCCGACGCTGGTCGGGGTTCCCTCGGATCGGAAGGAAGATGCAACGGTGACGTTCGTGACGAACCTCTCGGTAAGTGACGCGACAAAGAAGGCGCGGGGGCGTACCCGCCGCGTGATGCGGCGGTACGCCCGCCGATGGGGAATAGAGAACAGCTACAAGTCGATCAAGGACTTCCTCGCGTGGACGACTTCACGAAACACCGCCGTTCGAGTGTTCTACTTCGGCTTTGCAGTGATTCTGTACGATATGTGGTTGCTCGTTGACCTGCTGGTGCAGGTCAGCCTCGACATTGACCAGCGACTGAAACCACGCGTGCCTGCGCGGACATTCCTGAATGTCGTCCGCAAGGAGGCACCTGTGACGTAGGCGTTCCGCGGCGGCGGAACGCCGACTTGTGAGAGATATCTCTGCTCACCCATTCTATTTTCGAGTGAATCACACCAGGAATGAACGATAGCGGTCTTCGAGTGCGGAGTTGAACAGACAGCTCTCACTTTTCATTTCACCCATCGGTGTAGTAAATTGACGCTCATCGCTCGCTGATGCACATTCCGAACACCTGACCTAGTACTCAGGATAATTTCTGGAGATTAAGGAACTCTGCGACCCAGTTTTTCGCAAAGCTCACGCGGTTAGTCAGCTGCTCGAAAACATCACTCAAGAGAGTGCGGAACTCCTCCGCACTCTCGACAATTAGCGGTGAGAGTTCCCATTTCAACTGTTTCCAGACCTGCTCGATTGGATTGAGATCAGGCGACCCAACCGGCAGGAACACGAGGTCGATTCCAAGTTGATGGGCACGCTTGCGCGTGTGCTCGCACGTGTGCGAGAACAGATTATCTAACACGAGCAGAATCCGCTTGCCGGGATTCTGCTCGCGTATCCCTTCGAGACACTCGCAAATCCGTTCTTTCGTCTGATCTTCAGGGAAACTGACCACGCTCTGGCCGTTGAGTGCATAGAACCCGACCGCTGGTTCATCGATCCGAACCAGCGGTCGGTCGATATGCGGATCATCGACGTACCACATCCGGTGGGAATTGTCCCACGGTTGGGGATGTGATGCGTCGAAAAATCCGACGACAGTACCACCATCCGTACAGACATCGTCGTCCACCGTCCAGCCGCCGTCCTCATCGCCTTCTTCCTTGTTGTGTGGCTCTTCGCCTTGGTCCTCGGCGAGCGCCTGGTCCAGGCGCTCGTCGAGGATGTCTTCAGCGTCATCTGGTCGTGAAGGACGTCTCGTCCGGGGAATCGAATACGATAACCCGAGATCGCGCAAGAACGAACTCAGATAATCAGGGTGGTATTCGACGTCGAATTCCTCGTTGAGGATGTGCTGAATCTCCTGTGGTTTCCAGGGCTGACCGTCACGAAGGATTTTAAGCAGTTGTTCTTGCTCGTCTTCGCCGAGCTTCGGGGGACGTCCGTCCCCGAAGTTCGGCGTCAATTGGCCAAGTCCACCTTCATTCCAGCGACGTGCCCAGCGCGTAGCTGTTCCTTCTGACTTCCCGACCCGGTCAGCAGCTTGCTTGAGCGTGTCCCCTTTGTACAGATTCTTGATGAAGACGAGACGGCGGACGACCTTCGGATCGTCCGCCTCGGAGAGCAATCGATCGAGTTCTTCATCGGTCAAGTGGCGAACGACCTCTTTTCGGCGATCGTTGCTCATCGTTCTTATTTCACACTCAAACTCCAAAACATCTCTCACGTACTATCCTACACGCCACGGTCACACGCGGGTTCGACGTGCCCGAACCCGACACCGCTGATACCGTAGTCGCTGTAGACATTAACGAGCGCAACGTCGCACTCACCGCCCTTGACCGCGACACGATGCGGACGAAAGGTACACTCGTCCTCGACTACGGACGAGTCAAACAGGAACGCCAACGCTACCACACCATCACCACTCGCTGTCAAGAACACGGTAAGACGAGCATCCACCACAGGCTCGGTGACAGGGAAGAGCGATTCACCGAATGGGTACTCCACCGACTCTCTCGTGCTGTCGTGGAGTTCGCAGAGCAGTTCCCGAACCCGGTCATCGTGTTCGAGGATATGAGCGGTATCCGTGACCAAATGCAATACGGTTCGTACATGAACCGCCGGTTGCACAAACTCCCATTCCACAAGTTCGAGAAATTCGTCTCGTACAAGGCGACGTGGCGGGAGATTCCTACGGATACGGTGGACGCGTACTACAACTCGAAGACGTGTTCGTGCTGTGGTGAGCGTGGGTATCGGCAGGGACGGCGGTTCCGGTGTACGAATGTCGAATGTGACGTGGTGCAAGACCACGCTGACCGGAATGCGTCGGTGAATATCGCGTGGCGCGAGACGGCGAAACTCGACGGAAACAATGAGAATCACCGGACTCACAAAACCCAACCGCAGGTCAGGTTGGTGCGTCTGTCCGGGTCGGGGCGCGTAAGCCGCCCAACCTCATCCCGCTCGCTTGCCGAGCAGGGAGTGCTAGCGCACGGCTGAGGGAACCAACAAAAGCCTCGGGCCACCGCGCCCGAGGCTGTTTACTCATACAGATCATATCATATATCAAACGGTTGGAGAGCAGTGTGTGGGAATTAATTACATAGAGCATAAAGACTAGTTATGGTCGAAATTTCAGACTCGCTCAACACGGTATACAGCGCTCATATCGAGGAGCAAGACGAAAAGTACGTTGTGTCCGTCCCTGCATCCGAAATCGAACGTGGCGACCTCAGCCCCGAACAAACGTATCGAGTCGCGTTACTCACTACACCAACTATTGGTTCGAGCGGCGAGACTTCTCAGAACTCAGGCACACCTGACGGGAAAACATCGACTCAGTCAAAGCCTCCAGTAACAGAAAACGAAATCCGCACCGTATCAGTTGAGTCGATCGGCGATCAAGGAGATGGTATTGCTAAAGTTGAGCACGGATATGTTGTGATCATCCCCGGTGCGCAGCCCGGTGAGGAAGTTACTGTCAAGATTGATCAAGTTCGGGACAACGTTTCATTCGCAAGCGTTGTTGATGATGACGCACGGACGTTGTGAATGAGGTAGTTCACTACGTCCCGGAGAGATCGTGAACTATCGCTGTACGATCTGCATTAATATCGGTCAGCAAAACGGGAAGTCCCCTTGTAGTCTGGTGATACTGAGAGTACGTTCTGAGCAAATAGTTTGAACCATATACTGATATACAGATGCTCTGCTAGTCTCGGAGACCTGGATGCAACTTAGGATGATCTTCTATAGGTGGCGCTGGCGAAAATTAACAGGTCCCGTATTCAGGAACCGCTTGAAGCCGCGTCAATGGGTGTTAACAAAAGTTCGTCGCGGGAGCCAATACAGGATGGCTCTTCATATTTACGACCAGTTTTCTGCCTACGGATGGGTAAGAGATGCCGACAGATAATCTACATCTCAGGTGGCATTCGCGTGAATGTAGAGAGATCGGCACGTCCCGTCGCAACGAGCGTATTTATTTTATCAAGAGATGATGTGGCAGCTGTCGCAATCGTCTGTACGCCCGTCTCGTTTCGGATATCGTCGCTGAAGTCACTCGCGCCCTTCTGATCGACGGCACGCGAGCCGGTGGCGGCATCAATGGGTACAACGACGTCGCAACCAGCCGTTTCAAGCTGAGATACGACCTCAAATGCCGTGTTAAGTTTGAGACCGCCGGAATTAGCATCCACAACCGGTAGTGACACACCGAGGGGTTTGGAAGCCGGCCACATATCAGAGACGGCTTCAACGACAGCGACGGGGAGTTCCATCCGGTCATCTAGTGGTGCGTCCCCTTGAGAGAGTATGTCGCCGTTGAACCGGTCCTCAAGCCCGACCGACTGATGGAGTTCATTGAACGAGTTGGTGGTAGCTACACGCTCCCAATGCCAACCCAAATTCTCGATATCTTGGACCATCCAGAGGTTGACGAATACAATCTCAGTTCCCTAGAAGTGCTTGTCAGTGGTGGTCAAAAGGTTCCTCCTGCAGTTGTCGAACGATCGGTAGAGCGGTGGGGGGTTGGCTTTTGCAACATCTTCGGAATGGCAGAAGGACCGCTCATCTGTTCCCGGCCCGAAGATGATCTCGAGATCCAAGCCCACACTGTCGGTCGTCCAATTGCCCCAGAGGCTGATGAGGTCCGAATCGTCGATACTGACCGTGAGGAGGAGATTGACAATGGCGAAGCAGGTGAGCTCGCTGTTCGAGGGCCAGGCTTCTTTACGGGGTATTTCCGCAATGAGGAGGAAAACGACGAGAACTTTTCTGAAGATGGGTGGTTCTTCACTGAAGACGTCCTTGCACGGCGACCTGATGGAAATCTCGAGGTCTACGGACGGATTAAAGACACGATCATCCGGGGTGGTGAGAACATATATGCGCCGGGAGTAGAGGACGAACTCATTGAACACCCGAAAATCGCGAATGCGGCTGTCGTTGGTGTTCCGGACGACCGGCTTGGAGAACGCCCTGCTGCAGTTGTGGAACTAGCAGACGGTGCAGATAATATTTCTCTCGGGGAGATTTCGTCGTTCTTAGACGACCGCGGGATGGCGGTATTCAAACGACCAGAACGGCTCGCGATTTTGCCCTCACTTCCACGAACTGAAGTTGGTGCCGTGTTGAATAGCGGTCTGATCGGCTAATATCACGGAGTAGAAGGACGAAGCCGAGGAAATCGATTCTGTCCATGGAAGTCGATCTCCTCGACTTCGTTGAGCAGTGTCGGCACCTAGTCAAACAAGCGTTGGGAAAGCACGCGGGCGAGCCCGCCAGCGGCGGGTTCGCCCGCTGGAAGCACGTCGTGCTACACTGTCTTCGCCTCGAAGACGGCCATAGCTACCGAGAAACGCCGAATCGGCTGAAGTACATGGCTGAGATTCGTGACGTCCTCGGCTTAGATCGAGACGATCTGCCGGACTACAGCACGATCTACAAATCGTTCGACCGGCTGAAAATGTGGGTGTGGCGGGCGCTGCTGCGCGTTTCAGCGCAGCAGCACCCGCAGTCAGGACACGCGGCACTCGATAGCACGTTTTTCGACCGTCGCTCGGCCTCGTCGTACTACCGCCAGCGGTCGGGAAGTAACGTTCAAACACTGAAAGTGACGACGCTAACCGATAGAGAGTCTCTTGCCGTCCTTGACGTACATATTTCTGCCCGGTGGAAACACGATACAAAGACTGGGCCGCAGGTCGTCCGCCGGAACGCGGACGACCTGCTATCTGTCGCCGCCGATAAAGCGTTCCACAACTGGATCACGAAATACGAGTTCTACGCACTTGGCGTCGAACCACTCATCCTCCAGCGTGGGTCGAGGCCGTTGACGCTAGGACACAACGCACTCATCCGGGCAAAAGGCTACTCTCAGCGCTGGATGGCCGAAACTTCGTATTCGACAACGAAGCGCTCGCTCGGCGATGCCGTGCGAGCGCTCGGCTGGTATCGACAGTTCCGTGAAATCGTCCTGATGTTCGCCATCTCCAACATAGAACCGCTCTGTGAGCCACTCTAACCGTGACTCAGCATCTATTCAACACGGCAGAAGTTGGGAAGATCGAAAAGAAAGCACTTGAGGACAGAATCGTGGAACTGATTCAGGAATCCGACTCAACTCGCTCCGAGTCGTAGGGCGTTCTCTTCTCACTCCGATTCTCCAGTAGCGACAGCAGCTAGATGCCTCTCTTGCTGATCCGGCTGTTCCACGCACGTCACAGCACGTTGCAGACAAACGGTACATAGGATCACGATGTGCAATCAGGTCAATAAGAATACGGTCGGAATTATCGCACGAAAAATATACAATATAACTACTTTTCAAAGTTTTTCACGACAAAATAGACCTTTAGTAATAGGTGGGAAAACATACAGAGCTATATCGAGATTTGAAATGAAATTCCATTCTGTGCAACAGTCCGGGGAGATCTAGGGATAATGATGAAGAATTTGCGTGCCATTGCACGAGACGGAACAAATTTGTGAGAGAAATTCATACGAGATACATGAATGCAAACACCAACGCGCGACACGATCAAATCCGACGAAACGCTCCTCGAAATACTTGAAGCACTGTACACGCTCGAAGAGCCCTCGTTGACAGCAATTGCAGAGAAAGTTGATGTCTCAAAGAGTACTGTGCATCGACATCTGGAAACACTTCGGGCCCACCGACTCGTCTCGAAAGAAGACGATACGTATGAGATCGGACTGGAGTTTCTCCGCTTCGGTGGGGCAGCTCGAGAGCGCTATCCATTCCATCGTCAATCAAAAGCCATCGTTCAGCAAGTAGCCGACCAAACTGGCGAGTTCGTCGGATTTCTCGTCGAAGAACAGGGAATTGGGACGTTCATTTACTGTGAGATGGGAACCGAAGGCGTCCCCTCGGAGGCGAAGGTTGGGCAGAATCTCCTCCTCAACCAGTCGGCAGCAGGCAAAGCCATTTTAGCTCATCTTCCAGCCGACCGGCGTAAGCAGATTCTTGAACAATACGGGCTCCCACCTCGTACCCAACAGACGCTGACTGACAGAACGGAACTCGTTGAGAACCTCGAAACGATCCGTGAACGTGGATACGCATACGCGCACGAAGAGTACACTGATGGATTGCGGGCTGTTGCTGCACCTGCGTTTGATCCGGATAACAACGTTATCGGCAGCCTCGTCGTCGCCGGGCCTATTCATCGGATGCGAGGAGAGCGATTTGAATCCAATCTTCCTGAACTAGTGACGGGAGCTGTCAAAGAGTTCGAACTGACGGTTTCGTACGCGTAAATCTATAGCAGAGTTACGACGCGATGTGACTGATCAATCTAACGGGCGTACGTTTGTTATGGAACCTTGGATGTAGACTAATACCGCCCGAAGACACAGTCTAGTTAACAGCTTCAGCTGTCGTTCGATCTTATAGCGCTTGATGCGGTCGTGGGAAGTTATAATAGTACGCACACCATCGGTGTTCGGTTAAGCCCGAGCCGACGGTTCTGGAGGGTTTGAGCATCGGTCGGTTCCGCCGTCTACGCCCGGCTCAGGCAATCTCGAACCCCATAGAATATTACTGGGAGTGTTAACCGAACACGGATGGTACGCACACTGTACAATCTACTGAACGACTACCGGCCGACTGTCGACCCACGAGTGATCGAATAGGTCAATACGAATTTTGAGGATTTAAAACCACTTTTCGAGAGTTTTCGATCAGCGTAGTCGACATAACCGCTCAGATCTACTCAACGGAGGGTAGTCAGGTACCCAAATCGATAAACCAGAAATTCAGCGTTCGATACCTCGTGTTTCCCGGAAGATTGCTCAAGAATCTCAGCTGCTGGATCAGTTTCTCGCCGTTTGAAGAGACCGACGTCGAAAGCAACTTTGAATCGGGTATATTGCATTATACACCCAAGACAACTCGCCATTAATCTGGATAGCAGTCTCGTCGACAGCAACCCGCGTCGGCTACGCCGGCGGCGGATCTGGAACGTTGCCAGCTAGCCGATATCCCACTTTTTTCAGCCGGTCGAAGGACTTGTAGATCGTGCTGTAATCTTCTTCGAGGCGAAAGCAGTAAAGAACGACGTGAGCCAAGACGGGATCGCCCGCGTGCTCTCCCAATGTTGTTTGGTTCGAGAATACTCTTGCCTGTGGCTTCGGGGCAGACAGAGACGCAAACGCAACGTGGAACATTCTTCTTCGCGGACTCACCGAATTAGGAGTAGTTCACTCCGAATCAACACCTGTGGAGACTGCGCTCCCTGTGAGAACTGCAGTTGTTCCTGCAAAGCGTGTCGTGGGAGCAGGAAGCCCCACCTCAGCGAGCGCTTCAGCGCGAGCAGGGTGGGGTAGTTCATATTGCATAGACGAGTGGTGGCGCCTCACTTTGTCTGTAACTTCTGGCCAATTATGATGGAGTCAAGCGACGCTGCCAAACGAAGTGGACTTACAATCTTCTTACTGCATATACACGGTCTATGTCCGGGATAAGACTACGCTAATTCCGTGGTTTTGTCGGAAGTCAACCAGGTATGAGTTAATGTTAGCCACATCCTAAAACAGGCCAGTTAGTTGCATTAGCTTGTCATTAACAAATGGTACAGCATCTTTGTGACGAAGTGTGGCCTCACCTACACTGGGTCTGCGGCTGGCATCTCAACCGCAGCTGCAGCGGCGGTTCGATTCCGTTGGTGGGCGTCCCCCACGCGGGGGAAAGAGCACTATGACAGATCCAGCCGAGGTCTCACGACGAAAGGCACTAGGTGCACTCGGCCCCACCGGCGTCGCGTTTGGTGACGCTGGTGTACACACGGGTGTGTGCGTCAACAATACGGGGTCGGTCAATGGCACGATCGTCACTACGCGGACGATAAGCTCAGTCTTCGACTCCGACTGGAGGCAAGTGCCCGCAGGAGTTCCTCGGCGGACGATCAAGCAGTTGGATCGCTCGCTAACGAATCGCGATGACACATTCAAGACTACGCAATGACACACGACATACGAAATAAAACACGCGCAGTAATCCTGGCTGCGCTGATGGTCGTCTCCGTCTTCGGAGGGACCATTGCCTTTGCCGGGACTGCTGCCGCGACTGCGAACGGCGTTGACTTCGACGGTCAATCAGAAGTTATCGTTCAAACGTCCGACGACATCACTGTGAACGGTGATGTCACCACGGACAATACAGACGTACGGGTGTATATAGACGCAAACAACAATGGGACCTACGATAGTGGAGAGTCCGCCGCTGTGGTTGACGCTGGAGAGATCTCTGAGGGTACATTTGAAACCACTATCAGTCCCAGCGCAGAAACGACGACCAGTGGAACGACTGTGTATGTTCATCAGTCGAATTCCAGCCTTAGTGACGGCGCTTCGTACTCGAGCGCCGCTGATGAGTCCGTTGGGACGCTCATCGTTGATGACACGCCAGTGTCGTTCAACGATGACGACATCCCAGAGGACGGTCTGTACACCACTCACACGCCTGAGATCAATCAGAACGTCACTGACGCGATCTCTGGTGTGGACGATCATACAGTGCAGGTGACGCTCCGACGAAACGGAGACAAGTACTACTCCTATGAGATCGGGGCGCAGACCGTCAACGACGGTGTCCGCTATGAAGATAATTACATCACGATCAGTCCTGGGGATGGTGAAGTCCCTGAACTGGTCGATGGCGACTACACTGCTACCCTCTCGGCGGCAGATAAGGCGGGCAACCGTAATTCAACCACGCTCACGTTCACTGTGGACACGGGCGCACCGACGTTCAGCCTCAACAGTCCGACCGACGGCGCTGTTGTTGGCGATACCGCACAAGAGATCTCGGTTGAGGTCTTTGACAGTAATGTCGACAGTGCGAACCTAACAATCACTAACGAATCAGGTGAATACTCCGAAACGTTCACGCGGAGTTCCAGCGGTACGTTCTCCGTTATCCCTGGAACCGATACCTCTGCGGAGCTTCCGAACGGGACGATCACGATTGACGTGAATGCGACGGACGCGGCCGGTAACTACGCCGAAGCGTCCTATTCGTTTGAGGTGGACAACATCAAACCCCACGTCACGGATGTCAACCTCTCATCAGCTGAGGTCAACACCAAGAACAATGCAGGCTCGGAAACGCTGACTGCCACCTTCGACGAGCCGGTACAGCCCGGCACTGTGGAAGCAGTCGTCAGCGTCGACGGAACGACGGTCCGTCTCAGCGACACCGTTGGATCAAACGACGATAACACGGTCGTTGATCTCCGCTTTGATGTCAGCGCCTACACGGCGACGAACGATTCTGGCATTGTGACCGTTGATAGGGCGTCGGATAGTGTCGGGAACGCGCTGCAGAACACGGCGAATACGACGTTCTCGATCGACACGCAAACGCCGACCATTTCCTTCAGCGAGATCGGAGACAACGATGTCATCAGCGGATACGCGAACATCACTGGTGGCGTCACCGTCGATACCAGCCCCGCTGTTGACGACGTCGAGTCCGTCAACTACTACCTGATTCCTGGCGGCGCTGGAGCCATTCCGGCAGGCGTCAGCCAGGATGACGCGGTTGCTGTCTCTGAGCCGAAAAACATCGACACGACCGACCTGCCAGATGGCTCGCACACGCTCGTTGTCACTGCGACCGACAACGCGAGCAACGAAGTGTACAATAATAAGACGCTCACGATCGACAACAACGAACCGTCGCTCTCCTACAACCAGGATGCGGTCCTGACCGGAGAGGTCGATCTCAGTGAATTCCTCACGGTGAACGGCGCTGACTACGGTGATTCATTCACCTACGAGTACAGCACCGATGGAGGGAATAGCTGGACGACGGCCACGGATGGTACTATCAATATCAACGACCTTGGAGAAGGGACCTACAAGTTCCGCGTGATAGCTAGTGACGTTGGCTTCGAGGCAGACAACACTGACGAGTTGACCACCGTCGGTATTGAGGGGAAGAAGCTCAGCCTCGACGCGTTCGATATTAGCGCGGACGGGGATACCCTGACGGTCAGCGTTACGACTGACGTTGAGCTCGACCGTCTGAATGTCAGCGTCGCAACGAGCGATGAGTTCCGGATGCAGAGTTCGGATCTCCTCGAACTCGACGATGGTGACTTCACGCAGACAGAGTCAGAGAGTGGGTTCACGTATGTCGCAACGAGCGACCAGGTGAGTGACCTAGACTCGATCGTGCGTGACGGTCAGTTCACGGCGACGTTCCAGAATGCGAGTGTCGGTGAGCAGTACCTCGAGACGGCTGCTACAGACTCTGCAGCCATCGATACCGAAGATGTCACTGTCACGGACGCTGACGTCGTCAGCGCTGACAAAGATCAGCTCGACGTTCGCGTTCGCTTCAGCGAACCGGTCGCGTCCGATGTGGCTCCCGAGAGCTTCGGTGGTCACAACGTCATCGTCCAGAGTGACGAACCGGCGAAACGTGATGGCGTCGTCAACTACACGATTCAAGGAATGGCCCAAACCGGCGGCGACAAGATGCTAACCATCACTGACCTCACTGAAGAGTTCGGCACGGATACGACCGACTCCACGGGCGCGGACCTGACATTCTCGCTCGACCTCTCGGAAGGAACGAACGTTGTGTCCGTTCCGGCTGAGACGGGAGCGGTCCCGATTGACTCGCTCAACCTCGACGGCGTCAACTCCATCTGGGAGTACGACGACGGCGAATGGGCGAAGCACGTCGTCGCAACGGGTGACGGCTCGCTCACCGAGCTCAATGGCGGTCTCGGATACGTCATCACTGCGGACGAGGACACCGAAGTCGACTACGAAGTCCAGAACACGCCTGTTCCGGGCGTCGAACGCAACAGTGAGTCCCTCGAAACTGGTTGGAATCTGATTGGCCACTACCAGGAAGGAAGCCAAGACGTCGATCAGGCCTTCATTGGTCTGACGGGCGTCTGGTCCGTTGAAGACGGTTACACGGGTGAGCAGCCACAGAGTCTCGCCCTCGAACAGGGCTACTGGATGAACGTCAACCAGGACGCGCTCCACGCCCCTGTCAGCTACGACGGTCCGCAGAGCGAACAGCCAGAAGTCTTCAACACCCAGATCGGAGACGGAACGGCTGTCTACGACGGCTACAACCTTGATATGGCGTTCGAGGTGAGCCACGACCAGCCGATTGAGGAGGTCCGCGTTATTTCGAGTGACCTCAATATCGACACGCAACTGACGTTTGCGTCCGATGCGACGTCTTATGACAGCACTGGCGCCGACGCGCCCGTGACCGTCGGTCAGCCGACCCCCGAAGCACTCTCTAATGGAGAGGCAGCAGTGACGATCGCGGTCACTGACATCTACGGTAACACGCAGTACGTGACGAAGACGGTTAGCGTCGACAACACGGCACCGTCCGTGAGTAACGTCCAGATCAGTGACGACAAAGATCAAAACGGTGTCGTGGCTGACGGTGATTCGGTGACGATCACCGCAGACGTCTCCGACGCGAGCCCGGTCAGCAGTGTGACTGCTGATGCGAGCGGCTTCGGTGCCGGTAGCGTTACCCTCGTTGATGACGGCTCGGGTGCCGACCAGACTAGCGGTGACGGCACCTACACCAAGACGATCACGGTTGACGGCACAAACACCAGCGACGGTGACCAGTCCGTCACTGTCAGCGCAACGGACGCTAACGAAAACGGTGGCTCGCAAGCTACCGAATCCGGCACGCTGACTGTCGAGTAAGAACAGCTCGCTAACTAACTTCCAACCGCTTTTTATAACAAACGATACACTTACAAGATCAAATAAATGACACAGAAAAAACATCTCACGCGGCTGGTGGTCGCCCTCATCGCCCTTTCGGCGGTCTTGGGAGCGGCGGCCCCGGCCGCGGTTGCACAATCGGGTCCACCATCAGCACCTCATAACTTCTATGGGACAGTGACGGGGACCAACGGGAACGCGATCTCTGGCGTGACCGTAACAGTCACACAAGCCAATACCGACTACGAGGTCACCGCCACGACCGACTCTAACGGAGAGTATTCAGTTGACGTCAATACCACACAGGTTGATACGTCTAAACAGGTCACCATCTCTGTTGGGGACAAATCCAAGTCCCGCGACGTAAACACTGCTGAAGCAACGGAAGTCAACTTCCAACTTGACCAGCAGCAAACCGAGTCGCCCAGTGACGGTGGCGACACTGGTGGCAATACTGGTGGTAACACTGGCGGCAGTACTGGCGGCCAGGCCGACAGCCCGGCCGATACGCCGAGCGACGGAGACACGCCCGAACCGGTTTCGGAGACGGCCGACCTCGACCAGGACGGCGCCGCGCAGGTCCAGCTTTCGGGCGTCACGGGCGCAACGAGCGTCTCTGTGACCGTTCCGGGTGTGAGCGGCCAAGCGACCGTCGAAGAACTGCCTGAGCTGCCCGCTGACGTTCCCGCTCCTCCGGGTCAGTACGTGAGCGTGGTCGACATCGCCGCGCCGGATCCGGCTGAAGGCGAGTCCGCAACAGTCTCGATCAGCATCTCGCAATCACACCTAGACGAACTGGGCGTGAGCGCCGAGCAACTGGTCATCCAGCACTACCGCGACGGTGCGTGGGAGACGCTCGAAACGAGCGTCGAGAGCCAGAACGGCGAGATCGTCCTGAGCGCAGAGACGACCGGCTTCTCGCCGTTCGCGGTCACGACGCAGGAGCAAGCGCAGGTGACGACGACGGCGGCCGATACGGCTGCCCAGCCGGATGAGACGACAGAACCGGCGACCCAAGCGACGACGACGTCGCCGCCCAGTGATGATGGCGGGGCTGGCCCGCTGCTCATTGCCGGCATTATTATCGTCGTTCTGGCACTCGTCGGAGGGCTGTACCTGACGAATTCCGGCGAGTAGCCGGTCATAACGGGCTGTTTCTCTTTTTTGCGTGCGCGTGAACGCTGTATCCCCTCCCTGCTCGATCCCGTTGGTCGCTCGCTGAGGGAGGGGCCTTAGCGCCTCAATCAGGTAAAACCGGAATACGGGATCTCGAATCTTGTATCGAGTCCGCTTACTGCGCGCCGGATCGGCGAGTGCCAGATGATGTTTCTCGATGATCTGGAGGGTTTCCAGCCGGTCGAAGTAGTACGACGTGTTGGTGCTCTCGATGCCGGCTCGCTGAGCGATCTCGTTTCGACTCCGGTTCCCGCTGGCCATCGACTCCAGAACCGAAAAATACGTTCTCACCTCGGTGAGCTCCATCTGGAGGACGGTTTCGGGCTCGTCGTGGAGTGGCCCATCCGGGTCGCACAGTAGCCGCGTGATGTTCTCTCCGAGCCTCTGTGATGGATCAAGCGGGCTGAGATATCGGGGTGTGCCGCCGAAGACGCCATAGACGAACACCCGTTCTTCGGGATCGTACGTCGGCACGAACTCTTGGATGGAGCGAAACGGCAGCTGGGTGAGTTCGAGGCGGCCATTTGGTGTCTGGGACACCCGTCTGTAGAGTGGCGCACCGCCATCGAGGACGTGGGTATGGATCATACCGATTGCAGAGCCTGTGAGTACGAGCGTCGCCTGACTCTCGTCGATAGCTGTATCTCACAGATGTTGAATGTCCGAGGGAAGTCCCTCGTTCGATTCGATGAGGTACGGAAATTCGTCGATGACGATGACGGCGTCTCTGTCGGTGAGGTATGTTAAGAGCGGTTCCCACTCCTCTTTGACGGCCGTGATGTCTGGATAAGTCGACGCTGCTGCCTCGACGAATCGCCTGAGCTGTGTCGTCGCTGTCCCTTGGACTGCCTGATAGTACACGGCATCGTCGCGGTCGGCAATCGATTGGCGGACGAGTTCGCTCTTGCCGATCTGGCGGCGCCCATAGATGATTGCGAGTTCTGCAGTGCCACTCTCATAGAGGGTCTGCACCCGATCGAGTTCATCGATACGATTGACGAACTGGTCGATACCTCCAGGTCGTGGCGGGAGATACATATGTGCTCCAAAGTTAGAATTCAGACTATAATAGTCTGGACTATAATATTCTAATCCCTAATACGGTGGGTCAATCATTCAATCCTTCATCTACTAAGACTCTGACAGACATCCACGAATGTTCCGTTAGTCGTCCTGTGATCGGATTTCGCTGGCCCGCTGGTCAAGTCGGCGGAAGATCTGGATGCGCTGCTGATTCGCGTTCTCGTAAGCGACGGACGCTCGGAGTGTCTCTACGCTATGAATAATTGTCAGAGTACAGTTACCTCAAGCTACTAAATGGCCAAAAGCTTGCCACAACTCACAAACAAAGTCAGCCTGATCTTCGATGAGAATGTCGACGCCATTGGAGGAGACAGCAAGCCGAATTCCCTGAACGCTAGATTGGAGTCACGACAGCCCTACGAGGACTCCTCGTCATTAGGTGGTCGTTCAGCAAGTTGATCGAAGCGAGACTGCGCCCGATCGTTTCGATCCGCAGTCTCCTCAGAGTCATACGACAATTCTGTAACCTCTCCGTCAGTGAGCGTCACCTCCAACACGGCATCCGGGTGCGAAGCCGCAGCAGGGAGTTCCGCACGGTCAAATATGATCTCATCAACGACTTCACCATCTGCTTCAAGCAAGATAACGGCGATTTCATCCTCGAAGCGGTCGATTACCCCAGTGAATTGTTGGGTGGTCATTCTCAGTAGGTCTCCTTGATCACGGTCGCGCCGGTATCATCCCGAAGGATGACAGTGTCACCGTTGTTGTTCCAGACGGGGCTTGATTGTCCCCAGTACAGGTCCGTTTCGGTGTTGGTGCCACTGCCCGTGTGGACTGTAATTTGTGCGCCAGCATCAAGTACCGTTCCCTCAGGGATTGTGTATGTGTGATCGGCCGCGTCTGCAAGTTCCCACCCGGTGAGATCAAGCGACGAGCTTCCCATATTCTCAATGGTAACATACTCGCCGTTCAGATTCTCGGCATCGTCGCCGTCTGCATCAGCGTTGATTGCGACGATGTCGAGTCTTGGACGCTCGCTCGTCTCCGTTGTAGGATCAGGAGTTGACTCAGTGGTTGTCGCGGGGTTAGAAATTGGAGCGGTTCCGGAGCCGTCTGCGTGGATCACGAGTCGCTCTGTAAGCGTGCGCTCAGCTCCGGGTTCGATGGGGGTTCCTGTTCGCAGTTCGGTCGCCGTCGTGGGGGCGGCCTGCTGGGTAGCGACCGTCACTGCCGAGCCATTACTCGTGAACCGGACGGTGCCGTGGGTGGCAGTCCATTGACATCCTCCTCCGCCTGAAGGCGGAGGAATCCCGAGGTTGGGATATTACGGTTTGGAGTCTACCACCTCTCGTTGCGGTTGGAATCCGCAGGAGAGGTCGTACAGGTAGACTCCGGGCTGTGCCAACCAGCCGGTACTCCTATCCCCGCCCAAACTGGTCGAAGACTCGGAGTTACTTTCTGTATTGTTGATGTTGAGACGAATATTCTCCGCCCCGTTCACGTCCGCGTTGAACGCCGCATCACACGACTCACACACGTACAGGCCGCGTTCGACACGCTGACTGTCGTCTTCTCTACCGCACACACAACACGTTTTACTCGTGTCTCGCTCGGACACTTCCACGACCTCGATACCCTCAACCTTCGCCTTGTATTCGAGGATATTGGTGAAGCGGTCGAACGCCCACCCGTGCAGGTCGAGGTTGCCGTGCTTGCCCCAGTTTTTCGACTCGCCGTTCTCGTCCTCGCGCACGCCTGGCAAGTCTCCGACGTTGATACGGCCAACACCCTTCTCAACACACCGCTGGACAATGTGTTTAGCAAGGCTGTGGAAGAAGTGCGTTCGGCGTTCTGACCACTTCGCGTGGAGACGTGTGGCCCTGTCGCCACCGCTGTCGTCGCACTTGGCGATTTCTTTCGGGAAGTAGTACCCGTCTTGCTTCAGGCGGTTGCCGGGGTACAGGTCGGCGTCTTCGGTGCGGTAGGCGACGGCGGCGAAGTTGCTGATGCCAAGGTCAACACCCGCTGTCTCGTTACCGGGAGCGTCGGGCGTCTCAATCTCGTCTTTGCAGACGAGATGGAGTTCCCACCGCTCGTTCTGCTGGTCATAGACAGCGCGAACCTGTTGTAGGTTCTCAACGGTGACGCCGGGGCGTGTCTCGTATTCGACAAGGATGTATTCCCGCGCTCGGGGGTGTTCCTTGTGGTTCGCGCCCTTGGAGAGTCGAACACGGTTGTTCTTGGTGTCGTGGCGGATACCGTTCTGTTTCCACGTCACGGTGGAGCGCGGGTGTTCTTCGTGGACGCGGCGACCCTGTTGGTCGTAGTAGTTACGTTTGCGGTAGCCGGGCGGATTGTCCCGTTCATCGTCAGAGCCGTACCACGAGTTGAAGGCTTCAGCGAGTTCCTCCAGAACGCGCTGACTGGACTGCGAATGCAATCCCTTGCACTTGTTATGGGTCTTCAACTCATCTTTCAACTCCTCGTGGCCGGGAATCTCGCCCGTTTCCTCCCAGACGTCTCGGGAGTGATAGTTAGCGACGTTCCAGAGTTTGCTGGCACTCCACCCGTGTCGGTCGAGTGACTCCGCTACCTGACTGTGGTTGCGGATTTTCGCTCGATGGGTGCGGTGGACTTCCAGCATCGTGAAACGCCTGTATAACTGCTTATACTCGCGTCTCTTGTAAAAGGTGGTGTTTGGTGACGGTGGAATATCCCGGCCCTGTCGGAGTCGGTGGAATGGGTCACTAAGTGACGGCGCGTATCCACGGCCTGAAGGCCGTGGTATTGCGCCTGCTCAGCGTATAAATCGCGGTCATATGTTTTCGACCGTGTAAGGGCGTCATTTTTCTGTAGTACTGGCTGCCTTGTACATCATATCGGACCAACAGCCACTACATCGAAGCAAACTCCTCACCAGAATCAGGGAGATACTCAATGATACTTCGATGAGCACCGAATTCGCTGATAATCGTCTGTAGCGCGTCGACGACGGTCGCGATGTCGCGATTGAGCTTATGCTCCCGGTACGTTCCGCCGTCCTGACCACGGTGTTCCATATGCGAGAGTGTTAGGTTGAGAATCTCGAAATCAGACAGGAAGCTGCGCATCCGCCGGGCTGTACGAGGATCTCGACCTTGGAATTCGCAGAGTTCTTTGTAGCGCTGGTAGACAGTCCGCGAACGGGCCGGCGTCGCATCCTCGGCAGCGAGTGTGGTTAGCGCGTAGAGCGTGAGTTGCTCGTGTTCGGTGAGATCGCGCATAATGTCCATACTTTGCTGTGCCTCGAGTTTTTCCTGGGCGCGTTCGACGTGATCGGTCGTAACCGAATCCGCACTCTCGGTGCGTGCAAGATCTCCCGCCTTCCGGAGAAGTGTAATTGCCCGTCGAGCGTCGCCACCATCCTGACGACCGAGAGCGGCACACAACGGAACCACCCCCTCTTCGAGTGCGCTCTCGTGGAACGCGATTTTTGCCCGCTGTTCGAGAACTTTCTGGAGCTCTTCTGTACCGTACGGCGGGAACGAAATCTCGGTTTCACACAGCGATGATTGAACCTTCGCGTCGAGTTGCTCTCGGAATGTTGAGTCGTTACTGATCCCGATGAGACCCAACTGAATGTTGTCGATATAGCCGTTGTTGTCGGCACGGGTAATCTGGTAGAGGAACGTGTCGTCCGTGATATGGTCGATCTCGTCGAGAACGATGATCACGGTCCCCGAGAGCTTATTGAGTTCATCCCAGAGAAGACGATAGACCTTAGATTGGGGATGGCCGGTTTCGGCGATGTGATGTTCGGGCTCTCGGAGGTTGTTCACCAGACTAATCGCGGCCTGGTAGCTCGTGCTGAGACCGTCGCAGTTGAGCGAGATGACAGAAAGGTTGACCTCGAAATGTTCGGCTGATTCTTGGAGTTCGTTCAGTAAGAAGTTCGTCACAGCGGTCTTGCCGACGCCAGTCTTGCCATAGATGAAGATGTTGTCAGGGTACTCTCCGTTGATGATCGGCTGCAGGGCCGCTTCGTACTCCTCGATCTCGTTATCACGCCCAACGATGTCGTCTGGAACGTACTCGACTTTGAGTGTGTTCCGCTGTTTGTACAGCGTATCGTCTGGCTGAAATCGGGGAGTCATATTGTCCTCGACTGATTCAGGCTAGAAGCATAACTGTTTCGACCACCGTTTCCGCTATTTCCAGTATAACCGCTATGGGGCGTGAGTTCCACTATCCGATATCGACCCCGTCGTTTCCAGTAATTCGCGGTAACTCCAGGTAGCGAGTCACGATTGAGACAGACCACAGGGTTCCAGTATTTCCAGTAAACGTTTCTTTATATACTCGATAGGCCCCACTGTTTCCAGTATACTCGGACAGAACACGAACCGGTAGACTGCGGAGGGGCTCTGTTGACGAGAATTACGGAACACCCCCTCCCCACTATTTCCAGTAAATCACCACGAAAGAGGGCCACCGAGTGAGAAGAAACTCTAAACTTTAGAAAAGTTTATATTAATAGCGTTTGAGATAGTCCGTAGGAGAGCTAGAGCGCGGTTGTTGTTGCAGTTGGTTCTAGTGAAAGAAAGCAACTTGAGAGTTCGGGAGACCTTCGTCACTAGCTTTACTGGAAATAGTGGGGGGAGAGTAGGTGCCTAGAGCCGCTAGTTCCCATCGTGTCAGTGTATTAGTGGAAATAATGGGGTCTGACTCTCGTCAGACAATCTGGGTAGGTTAACCAACGTGGAGGAGGAATGCTGTTCACTCGTTGGTTAATGACCAACCGTGAGTAGCACCAACGTCTACTCGTGTTCGACGAGCGGATGAGACGAGATTACCATCCACCACACACCACCATTTCCAGTGAATCGCCCCGGGGTCAAGCCCCGAGGCTTCCCGTTTCCACGACGCGCTTTGCAGATACCGACGTGGTATCCGTAGGGAGCGCAGTCTCCACAGGCGTTGATTCGGGCCATCCCAGCCCTAATTCAGAAAAGCCTCTCTTCAACACGTTCAACGAAGCGTTTGCGTCACGGTCACACTCGAAGCCACACACTGGACACGAATGCTCACGAACCCAGATGGGTTTCGCCGTCTCTACACCGCACGACGCACACTCTTTCGTCGTGCCCCGAGCATCGACCTGAACGACGTGCGTTCCGTGCAAGTCGGCCTTGTATTCGAGCAGGTTAGTCACCTTCTCCGCCCTAAAGGGCGGAGCTTGTCGGTGGACTCCCGTTCTGGCCGACCCTACTGGGTGGCAGGCGAGTAGCCGCCGTTCACGTTCAGCGTCCCCGACTTCAGGGCGAGGTGACGTGTCGCCCCTCCGTGCGGAGACTTTTGCCCCGCACGGAGTAGCCGAAATCCAATGTTCTTCGCCGCGTTGTAGTCTGCGTTGACCTCGTAGCCGCACTTCTGGCAACAGAACTTCGCTTGCGACGGACGGTTCTCGTCCAGCGTCGTCCCGCACTTCGAGCAACGCTTGGACGTGTACGCCGGGTCTACCTGCGTGGCGTCGATACCCTCCGCTTTGGCCTTGTACGCCGTGTAGTCGTACAAGCGGCGGAACGCCCACGTATGGAACTTCTTTGCGCCCGGCATCCGGTCGCGGATGTCCGTTAACTCCTCGAAGGCTATCCGGTCGCACCCGTGCGCGACGGCTTCTTGGACGATTGCTTTCGAGATACGGTGTAGGTAGTCCTCTACCCACCGTGTCTCTCGGTTGCCCAGCCGTTCGATGGTCCGATGGGCTGATTCCGTACCCGTCCGTTGTAAGTCGCCACGGACCCGCTCGTACTCCCGACGGCGGTGATTGAGGTAGTCGCCGCTCCAGAACATTCCAGTTGACGTGACGGCAATCTGTTCGATACCGAGGTCCACGCCGAGGACTGTGCTGTTCTCGGCGTCGCCTTCGTCCGGTATCTCGGACTCCACGTCGGCCTTCGTTCCGATGTGGAGGAAAAAGGTGTCCGTCGCGTCGCGGTACTGAAGCGTCGCACCCGTGACCTCGTAGTCGTCGTCGCGGAGGTACTTCGTGTGCGGGTTGTCTCCCTCTGGTGGAAGGACGTATTCGGCTTCGATACGTCCGTTCACCGTGGAGAGGGATACGCGGTCGTTGTGGAACGTCGCGCTCCGTTTGTCGTATCTGACGGATGGCGTCGTGAAGTGTGGTTGCGACGCCTTCTTGCCGTTCTGCCAGCGGGCGACGACGCCCTTGATGGCTTCGGCGGCTTTGTTGCGTGCGGATTGAACGAGGTTGGCTTGAAGCCGTGTCTGTTCGCGCACGTCGGAGTACGTCCGGTCGTGGAGTTTGCTCTTAGACGTAGGTTTGTAGTCGTCCCGCCACGCGTCTCGGACGACGTAGTTGCACGCCCACAGATACTCCTCGACGGTTTCGTGGAGGAGAGTCGCGTCGCTGTCGTCCATATCGAGTTTGACGACAACCGTGCGACGCACCTCCGCCATATTTCATATGTAGCATCTCACATTCATATAAGTTGCGTTTGGTGTGGGGAGTCGGTCAGCCACCGAACGGCGGTTGTTTTCTCACCGTGTCGCGTTCCTCCCCGCCGTGAACGGCGGGGTTTCCCGCTTGTAGAAAGATGAACTGTCGCCACGCCACGTCCTTACAGTGAGTGAGACGCCGACATCGCTTCGCTCGACGTACTCGGTTCGGTTCGTGCGCTCTTCACTGGACGACGATTCAACTGCTCGGCTTGGTTGTTGATTTGAGTCAGACATTCGCTCTCCACGAGAGCCCTTTGACAGCTCTCGCGACCTTTCAGAGGGTGAAAAACAAGTGGCTAGTCTGCGCTAGCTGGGGTACTGTCTACGTCGACGTCGTCGAGAAGAGGATAGTCGATGTGCATCTCAATTTTATCGAAGGGGACAACTGGTTGAATCGCTCCCCCAGGACCTCCTTCTTTGAGTTCGAGGATGCCCAGCACCTCCAGCTGTTTCAGATCTGCATGGACATCAGAGACGTCGCGGTCGACGAGTCGTGCAGCCTCGCGCATACTTGATGGGTGCTCTTTGGCGATCGCCTGAATGAGATTGAGGCGCAGTGGGGTGAGGCTGTCGACGAGATCGTCATAGGTCCCGAACTGGAGTACTGCACGCTCATCGCTTTTGTCCAGTTCATCAGCCTCGGCACTCTGAATGAACTGGAGCGTATCCTCTCGGAGCTGTGCTCGGTCGCCGACGGTGATGTGAAGCGTGGTCATATTCGGGTGTGTTGGATCTGTATTGTCTCTGCAGTTCAATAGGGACGGGGTGGGTTGCCACCAATCGTGTCCCAGTATTCGTCAGCACTGGCCCAAAACTCGACGATAAGTTCTTCCATACCAGGAAACTCGACGTCTGCCTCCCCGACAGCGGTGTGGAGGTCGTGACCTTTGGTGTCTTCGTGGGCGTTATCGTAGCGGATGAGCGTTAGATCTTGCAGCGTTCCCAGGTGCAGTGTGTACTTCCAGCCGGACGGGTAGGCGTCTGTATCGGTCGTCCGTCGGATGACGACGTTCTCGACGAGTCCGGCCTCGACGTGGGTGTAGCGGTGCGTGAGTTCGTGGCCCATCCCTCACCCGTTGGGTTGTCTCCCAACACCATAAGTGTGTTGGGTATGCACCCAACAGCATTCAGACGGTGACAGGGTCTCACAATACTATAGCGCGATCGAGTTTGACGACAACCGTGCGACGCACCTCCGCCATATTTCATATGTAGCACCTCACATTCATATAAGTTGCGTTTGGTGTGGGGAGTCGGTCAGCCACCGAACGGCGGTTGTTTTCTCACCGTGTCGCGTTCCTCCCCGCCGTGAACGGCGGGGTTTCCCGCTTGTAGAAAGATGATTCGGTGAGGCTGGAATGCGCCTCCGCCCCTCGGCGGGCGCTCAAAAACTTAACCAACGCACCAGCCAGACATCCCAAATTGTTGGTTAATCCCCAGAGCTCCAAATGCGACACTCATCAGTCATCCACACCGACATCGGCCGTTGCCTACGGCGATCCCTGTTGGGAGATCACCGTGTCCAACTGTTCCCAGACCATTTCGAACGCCGGCGGATCACCGGTCAGGTCCGGCAGCGTGGTCTCCCACTGGTGGCGGATCGTTTCTTGTTGTTCGTCCGGGAGTCCTTTGTTCAGATCAACGGTGAGCCCATCGTGTTTGCACTTCGCGTCGAAGGCGGGCCCCACGTCGGCAAAGTTGATCGCGACCGAATCGGTTTCGAGCAGCTGATAGAGATCATAGTAGTCACGGGCGGCCCCGCGCTGGTAGATCGCTCGGAGCTTTTCGGCGAAGATCTCCTCGACGCTGTACGCCTGGAGATCGAATTCGGGCACGTCTTCGTACGCGTGCGTGTGCTGAACAGGGTCGAAGGCGACGTGCTCGTCGACCATCACGTCGATGCTGGTCGTGTTGGGGTGGTTGAGGACGGCGCGGTACTGAATGCTGATGTCGACGTAGTGGGTCGGGTAGTGGTCTTGCTGCATCCGTGTTCGGTTAACACTCCCAGTAATATTCTATGGGGTTCGAGACTGCCTGGGCCGGGCATCGACGGCGGAATCGAGCGATACTCAAACCCTCCAGAACTGTCGGCTCGGGCTTAACCGAACACCGATGGGTCCTGCTGGGATTCGTGATGCTCGCGAATCTCGAATTCGATGCCAGAGCGGTCGGCAATCGTATCGAGGACCGTTCGGAGCTCCTGTTTGGACCCCTGGTACTCCCCTTCGACGCCAAAATCGAGGTCCTCCGAGAATCGCTACGATTGCGGGAAATACAGCTTGACAGCGCGGTCCCGCCTTTGAACAGGAGGTTGTCGCCGTAGCCGTTCGTGAAGATGCCCCAGAGGAGCCACGAATTGACGTAGTTCTTTTCGGCGTACCCTTGCCGAACGCCCAGTTCGCGAGCGAGAATCCGGAGCCGGTCCTGACTGATCATCGCAATCAGGACTCCGTCGGCTCCAGCATGGCTGGCTCGACGTTGATTCGGAGGCGATACGTACTGTCGGTCGATCCGGTGTCGGGCCGCGTGGGGTCCAACAGGGAGTACCCACTCGTGAACGACGCAACGAGTTCTTCGCGGGCGGGGAGGTCGATGCCGAGCTGGTCGGCGAGGTAGACGATCCGCTTGGTCGCAGCGCCGTTGTCGAGGCGCTCGAGGTACTCGCCGACAGTGTTCCACTCGCAACCCCGTTCGTCGGCGGTGCGCATCGCGGTCGCAAGTTTCCGAAGACCACCACAGAACTCGGGGTGGTCCGCACAGTCGACCAGCGTCTTTTCTAGGTCGCTGACCTGCACGGTCGTACCCTCGATCGAGGTCGGCTCACAGCCGAAGAATTTCCGCTCGGTGACTGTCGTGACGCGGTACGGGACGCCGTGGATCTCTCGGCTTTGCGCTCGGGTCGGCGTGACGACGTACACCGTCCGGGGGACCTGTTCGGTTAGCCCGTGGTGGCTGAGGGCGCTGTAGTAGCCGATGTACATCGGCTCGGCGACGTGGGCGGCGATGAGGTACTCGTGGGTTGTGTAGACGGCTTCCTCACCGGCAGCCAGTGGGATGATGAGATACGTCCCCGGAACGAGTCTGTCAAGCCAGCCCTTCTCGGTGAGCCGGGAAGCGATCTCGCGGGCGGTGTTTGGGGGGACCTCCAGCGTCGTCTCGATGTCGTCGACGGAGATGATCTGATGACCCGCGCCAGCGAGTCGTGCAAGGAGTCGACTTTCTCGAGTCGAGAGACCCTGGCGTATATTTTGTGTTTGCTCTATGGTACTTATACCTGCGTTTCTTACATAGAGTATAAACATAGGCCTGCTTTAGCCTTGCGACTGCCGCGGACGGCGGAGACGAGCAGACTTAACCAACAAAATCGGGTATAGAACCGTGCGTTGGTTAAGGATTCAAGCGCCGTCTTCGACTCCGTCGATGAGCTCTTCTGCTGTGGAACTGATCCGGTCGAGACGGTCGCGAACGATCTCGGGATTGTCCGACTCCCACGCGGCCAAGTAGAACGCCGACCCGCTGGTATCCAACCCACAGTACCGCCCGACGACGTACGCGACGGCTTCGGCCTCGACTTCGCGTTTCACCCGCTCAGTGTCGTCGTCGACGTCGAAGTGGAGCAGGGCGTGGGCGTATTCGTGAATCAGCGTCCGCGCGAGGTCGGCCTCGTTCTCCCGATCACGTACCTCGACGAGCGGCTGAACGTCGACGAGGCTTAGCTGCTCGCAGATGCCCTTTGCCTCGCCGTGGGTCCACTCCTCGGCTGGAACGATTCGCACCGTCACGCCGAGCTCATCAGCGGCGACAATCAACTGTTCGACGAGGTCGCCGGCGGCCCCGGTCGCTTCCGTGTTCAGGTCGGGAAGCGGCTCGCCCTCGGTCTGGGAGGTGTCGAACACCGGCGCGGGTTTGAACCCGACCAATCCTTTCGACCACTCCTCGGGTGGCGTCTCGTCGTACTCACATTCACTGTCCTCGTGGTAGCTCGGCGAGTTCTCGCACTCCGGGCACTGCGTGGTGATGATCGGCGCCCAGATCCAGATGGCCGACTCGCCTTCCGCGACGTGGCGGTCGAACTCCTCCTGCCACGTCCGGTAGCCCGCCACCCGAGTTGCCTCGGGACACTGCCGCTTGATGAGGAGCGTGTTCCGATATGAGTAGTCGTGGAAGCGACTCTGGACATCGAGCCACTCCTGGAACTCCGCGCTGGACTGCGCATCGTCGACCCTGGCGGCAAGGTCGTCAATCCACTGTTCGATCGTACTGTTCATCTCGTCGGATCGTGTGTCGGTCTGCTCGAAGGAGACCGACGCATTGCTGGTCGTAGCCATAGTGTTCACTGAACCAAATCGAGTTCGCAGCGACTGCATCACATCAGGACGCGCCGCACCCCTCTGGGGCGCACAAAAAACACGTCTCTACGACACCGAGGTGATTCGGAAGATCAAAGGAAGCTATTACCACCCAAGCGGACGTCGCCGCTAGTAGAATGGGACTGTTGAGTAGGCTCCGGACGGCCATCGACGGGGAATCCTCGACGCTGTGGGAGTGCCGCAACTGTGGCGAGACCCTCTCTGCGGACGCCGAGGAGTGTCCACGCTGTGGCGCTGACGAGATTGTATACTACGAGTTCTGATCAGCGCAGCGCTGCTGGCTCCTTAGCGATGCCGACCGTGACGAGGTACGCAAGGAATTCCTCGTATAGGTTGCTGTCGCTGGGCGTGTCAGCCGCAAGGTGACGTGCCCATTCGATCGCCCATCGGTAGGCAGGATCCGTGCCGCCCTTCCCGTGGAGGTACCACCAGCGCGCTGCTTTGAGAACCACAATGGGATTCGTCGGCGGTTGGTCGCCGGCAAGCCCACGGGTGATGGATTCGATTTCGTCGGGGACGTTGGTAGGATTGATCTCTGCTGATTGCATATTTCCGATATCGACTGGGATGTCATCAATCGAGACGGTTTCCGGATTCTGTTGTTGACTCACTGGAAGTCACCTCTGCGTGAGGACCCTCAGAGGAGCCCTCACGCTTTTCGGGGCTCGAAAAACAGGGCGAGCTGCGTTCGGCAACGTATTTGACAGTTGCAACGTACTGTCCAATTACCTTAGGATGGCTGTCCTGGACGACCTCTCCGGATTCGAGTTCGAGGACCTAATGGAGGACGTGTTCCGCACCCTCGGCTACGAGAACGTTCGGCAGGCCGCCAAAACGAGCGACGAGGGTCGAGACGTCCTGATGGAGGAGGTCGTCGACGGCACGCGACGGGCGATCATCGTCGAGTGCAAGCACACCGTGACCGTCGGGCGGCCGGTCGTCCAGAAACTGCACTCGGCGATCGCGACATTCGACTTCGACGGTCCCAAACGCGGGATGGTCGTCACGACCGGCCGGTTCACGAACCCTGCCCAGGAGTACGCCGAACAGCTCCAGCAGAACGACGATCCCTATCCTATCGAGTTACTGGACGGGCAGGACCTTCGGGAGATCGCCGACGAGATCGGGCTGGATCTCTACAACGGCCGCATTGAGATCCTCTGTGACGAGACCCTGCGGCCGTACGACCCGGCGGCGGATGTCGACGCACCTGTCCAGGAGGCATTCCGCGACATCGAGAACATCGAGGCCGCGGATCTGCCGGTGCCGCACTCGCAAGTGACGTTCCGACCGGTGGTTGCGATCACCGCCGACACGAACGCTGTCTTCGAGACCTCGGTCGGTGTCATCCACCGGATCAACGACCGCACACAGTTCGTTGTCCACGCTGAACGCGGCCATCCGAAGGTGGCAGATAACGATGTCGCGACGCTGGTCACCGAGAACTTCCACACGACGGTGCCCCTCGATACCGGGCAGTTTACCGAGGTATTCGACGACGTCGAGGAGCGCCGGTTCGGCCAGACCCAAACGGAGTACAAGGAGTGGGCTGTCGACCGCCTTCAGGACTATCACACGACGACGGTAACCTACACCGGCGACAATAACGTCACATACAACAAGACGTGTGAGCCGAACCCCTCGGACATCTCAGTGCAATCGATTGAGCCGGTGTATCTACCTGAGGTTCGGCAGACGACAGAGATACTGGAGTACTCGTATCCGTACGAATACTATGCTGCTGGCCCCTCGCGGGTCACTCTGGAGGACAGGATTCATCGGTGCGTCCATTGTGAGACGAGCGGCGTCGACGAGACGTACACCTACTGTCCGAACTGCGGGGCGATCGCCTGCGACACCCACAGCAAGACCGAACGGCTCGAAGGGGAGCCGGTCTGTACCGGCTGTGCGGTGACCGAAGGGTTCGCGCTGAAGACGAAGTACTTCTACGACGAGGAGAACCTCGACGCGTTCCGCAAGGAGTACGCCGAGATGCCCCTTCACGAGAAGGCGATGGAGAACAAGCTGCTGGCTGGCGGGAGCGTGGTTGCGACGCTTTTGCTCGTCGTCGGACTACTCGTGATCGGCGGCATCATCTAACCAGTCGCAATTTTCCGCCAGGCTGCGAGGTTAGCGTTAGGGGACTCCGTACTGCTCTTTGAGTGCCATATATTCGTCCTTCTTTGGGAGGATGACGGGCAGATCATCTGTCCTGTCGAAGTCGCCCCGAAGTGGCCGATACAACGCTTTCACAGTGGGTTCCAGGTCGTACCACCGTGCGGTCCCGACGAGTGTCTCCTGATCGATGTCCTCCGCCTCGATCAGCAGCATCGAATAGCTGACCCGCCGGGATCCGCTATCCAGAAGGAGCGTATGGCATACGACTTCAGCAGCCGTTAGCTCCTCATCTGGAGCATACCAGAACGGAGGCTCGCCGGCGAGGAAAAACTGTAGACCATACGCTGCAAACCGACCCAGTCCGGTCATCTCCCAGTCCGGAGCTGCTTGGAGTGCGTCCGTATCCTCGTCGGTCTGCAGGCGAACGAGTGCTCGCTTCGGATCGCACCACGCGATCGTGGCACTGGGAGCGATTTCCCGGACTCGTGCTCGATGTTCGTGCTCTACGGTAGCCCGGGCGAACGCCAACAGCGGCGAGACTTCGTCATGGTGGGCGTACTTCGAATCGGCTCTGGAGAGTAGTGATCGGTGCTTGAGCGGCGATAACGCGCTGTGGACACCTTGTCGAGTGATTCCGAGCCGGTCTGCGATATCAGCGATGTAACGTGGTCTATCGAGATACCAACACACGCGGAGTGTGGCTGGGGAGAGCAGTTCCGTCCAGTCTACGTGGCTGAACTCCGACTGCAGCGTTCGATACGCTTCGGTAACTGGATGTTCCGCGATGCGGACACGACGCTGATTGCTGGACCCACGGGTTTCTGTGAGCAATCCCGCTGCGAGCAATTCGTCGAGTACGTCGTACAGATGTTCTCGTGAATATCCGGTTTCGGCCGCGAGTTCCGCCGGTGTTGCTTCACGGCCGGTACCCAGCGCGTCAAGCACGGCGAGTCCGGCCTTCGAAATCATCTGGGTCTTTCTAAACCCGAACCATATAAATACGATTTGGGATTTTACTTGACGACTGCTTCGTCCCGGACCAGTTCTGCGAGCGCGTCCTCGAGCGACCCGTGGAACTGCCAGCTCGCCTGCTCGAAGGCCTCGTCGGTCGGGCCGTCCCAGCGGGGGAACGCGGAGTGACCGCTCACTTTGACTGTCCACTCGGTCGGCTTGTCGAACGGGTTCTCCGTCGGGAGTTCGACGACGTAGAGGTATTCCTCGTCGCCGTGGATGCCGTCGGCCGGATTCTCGACGCCGTGGCCCAGCAGGAACAGCGGCTGGTCGAGATGCTCCATGTTGGCCGGTTCAAGGAGATCCGCTGGCTGAGCCGCGTCGATCGTTCGCTCTGGGTCGCCATCCAGGTAGAGGTCGACCGTCGAGAGCTTGTCGAGGAACACGAAGGTCGCCGCCGTGTAGCCCGGGCCACGCTCTGCGCGGGTCGCATCGAGAAGCTCTTTCAGTTGTGCGAGATCCCGGAGGACGCTCCCGGGGTACCCGTCCGAATGCCGGTACACCTGCGCGACGCGGTCGGCGCTGCCATCTGTCTCACCGGTCTGTTCGACTCGTTGGACGAATCGGAGTTGGCTCCGTGTCGACATCGGTACTCGCCGGCGCGTGTGCGCCGGCACCCATCGCCGGCGCTGAAACAACACCACACAGTCGTAGCGGGATTGCAATCCGCTAAGCGAGATGTGACACCTCGTCTGGTTCCTCCACGTCGTCGAATTCACCACGCTCGACCGGCTCCCAATCCTCCCCAGGTGCTGGACTCCACCAGTCGATCTCATAGGCATCCGGTGCACCGAGGATTTTTGCCCGTGCCGAGCCGTCAGGCAGGTCGCGACGGAGCTTCTCGTCGACGTGAAGGTTCCACGTCGAGTCGGTGTCGAAGCACGCGAGCACAGCCTCCTCGTAGCCACGGTTTTCTCGGGACTCTCGGAGGACGACCTGCGTGTTACAGTTCTTGCAGAACACTCCCTCGAAGGGAATGTGGGTGAACACTTCCTGCCCGCAGACGGGGCACCAGAGGAACTCGAACAGTGCCTCGCTGTGTCGGTCGAGTACTTCGAGACTCATTGTTGGACCGACCCGGTTCGACCGGGTCACTCTCTCCGCCCCGGCCGAAAAACACCCTGCGTGTGTACGTTCTCAGCGTTCAGGGCCGTAGACGATGCGCGAGGGGGCTTCGTACCCACAGTCCGGACAGTCGTACCAGCGCTGTACCTTCGCTCCATCAGCTGTCTTCTCACCGACGAGGACGTCGTCGTTCGGACACTCCGGACAGTTCAGTTCGGGCGCTGGCCGCCCTCGAAGTGCATCTCGGAACGTTGTCGCCTCTTTCGTCTCGAAGCCTCGCGACCAGATTGGGTAGCCGTCGACGAGGATCGCCCCGCGCCACTTGTACCGGTATGAATCCGGCGCCCGGTGTAGAACGGCTCGCGCTCCAGTCTCGGTGTTTCGATACGCGAGTGTTGGTGTACGACTCTCCCGGGACCAGTTTGTGATTCTGGGCATTGTCAATCAGAAGTGGACGTCTGCGGGGACAATCCAGAGTGTCTGGCTGTCTTCCTCTTCCTCGAGGACACGATCGAGCTGATCGCGGTGGCGAATCCCCATCGCGTGCTGGTCGTACATCGGGATTGATGGCCCCTCGTAGGCGCCGACCTGATGGAAGGCGTGTCGGGCGAGGTCCTCGTCGCGTATGATCGCCTCGTCGCTGAGCTCGTCGAGCGCCTCCTTCGCGCGATCGAGATTCCGCTGGAACTCTTCCTTTGTGGCGTTCCAGGCTCGGTCAAGCAGTTCACCGCCCTCCTCTGAATTGATGGGTGCTGCCGTCGGTAGGTCTCCCCAGCGATCCTTCCCGGCGACCGTCGTCTCGTCTTCGTCGAACGTGACGTAGTAGTCAAACACGGCGCAGCCGTGGGGGTTCGCCCCGACGAGACGGTCGAAGACCGCTTTCCCTTCGACCAGGGCATCGTGCTGTGTCGGTGCCTCGACCAACGCGTAGATGACCATATGCATCTTTGTTCACCTCGGAGCGCCGACTCACCGGGCACTGCTCAGCTTTGTCTGCTCGGTGCGCCGGCACCCATCGCCGGCGCTCGAAAAACTCGCTTCGAGAGACCGGGTTCAGGGGTCGCGTGTCCGCTCGACAGTGATCGTCAGATTGCCCGACTCGTAGTCGGCCTCGAAATCGACGCTGAACGCGTCGGAGTCGTAGGCGGCGTGGTAGGCACGGTGCAGTTCGAGCGACCCGGTCGCCTTGAAGTGGAAGAACGCAGCCGAGGTGTAGGGCTTGCTCTGGGTTTCGACCTGCGTCTCGACAGAGGCCGGGAGCGCGATTTGTGGTGTGTCGGTATCGATGCTCGCAGCGAACGCCTTCGCTTCCTCGACGGTCGCCTGCGAATGTGCGGGCGTCTCACCGGTTAGCACGTTCACGGGCGTCTCCGTGTCGTCGGTGAACAGGACATCGTGGAAGGTGCGCGTCCCGAGGACTGCGTCGGGACCGAACTCACAATCGTGGAATGGGTCGTCGTCTGGTTTCTCGGGCATCCAATCACGAGCCTATGGTGGGGCTCAGTCCTTTCTGTCCCAGAAAAACACCATCTGCGTCGACGCAAATCGGCCTACGAGCGGCTAAGTGTCGCGTCCGGAGACGGTGTTTCACCGCTCGGGATGCGCAACTCCTGCCGCTTCCCGACCCACTCGTCGAGCTTCTGCTTGAGGTACTGGCGAGCCGTCGACGGCGTGAAGACGCCCTTGTCGAGCATGTCGCCGACGACGTCCTTCAGCGCCCGGAACTGCCCCTTCAGATGGCCGTCGCCGACCGGCTCGCCGTCGTGCCACCGAACGGTCGCGAGCGCCCCGTTCCCGACCGTCTCACCGTGGTCGATTGTCTCCGAATCGTACTGCAGGCCGAACCACAGCGTCCGGTAGGCGGTCACCTCGAAGGTCGGAGACACCACGTAGAACGCCTCGTGATGGAGGTAGTCGAGATGGTCAGCGATGATCTCCTCGAGGGTGAGGTCGGTGGCGCGGGGCTTTGGCTCGACGACCGTCGACGGGCGGTCTTCGCCGGCGAGGTAGCCGTCGACGCCATCTGCCTCGAGGCCATCGGCCAGCTCTGCGACGAGCTGTTTCGCCCACTTGGAGTCGGTGTCGTCGCCACCGAACGGCGACTCAGCCGAGATTCGTTGCTTGAGCTTCAGGTTCGCTGCGCCCCAATGGCTGTAGTGGAGCGTGTACTGTCCGTCCGTGCGTTCGTACGCAACAAGTGCGCGATGTCCCATCGAGCAATCACCTCACAGGGCGACCGCGACTGGATCGCCCCGCACCCCTCCCGGGGGACGAACAACGCTACTCGTCGATCGGGTCGAGGGAACTGAGGTCCGCGTGGAGGACTTCGCCGTCGCGAACGACGTACCGCTTGGCCAGGACTGGGAAGCGGCACTTGGTGAACCCCGCCGTCTGGATATCGAACTCTTCGTCGGCTTCGAGGTGGTTGGCGAGTTCTCGCAGGAATTCGTGGGTCACGATGCCGCCCTCGTAGTCTGGGAGGCCGTTCTCCCGCGCCTCGTACACCTCAAAGTCGTCGTACCCCCAGATGGTGAGCTCTCCGTCTTCGGTCACCTCCCAGTCGAGCGTCCCGAAGCAGTAGCTCTCACAGAGCTCGCGGACTGCCTGCGGATCCGATACGATCGCGCCAGTCGACGTCGTCGCAGCTTGCAGTGTCGCCATGTCTGGAGTTCACGGGGTCGCCCCCGCACCCCTGTCGGGGGCGATAAACCGACGCGAGAGTTGCCTCCCTGGTCGTGGCCGGGGACTCCAGTCAGGAATCTGCGTGGGCGTCCGCCCCGGCTCCGTCGCTCGGCCGCGTGAGAAGGCTCACCTCTTCCAGGAGGTCTCTCGCGGTCTCGACTCGCTCTCGATCCGCGTCGTCCAATCGGTCGACGTCGAGTCGGTTGAGATTGCTGAGTATACGATGCATCCGGTATCCTTGTTTGAACTCTTGCTCCATCGAAAGCGCCTCACTGCTCGCCGGCGCGGAAAGACGCCCCATCGAGATTGGCGTCGGGCTTGGAGGAGCTCGCGGCCTTAACCAACGAACCTCGACGGTACTCGCAGTCTGTTGGTTAATCGATGCCCAGCACTGGCCTTATTCGAGATTGGGGCCGTAGCGAGCCGAGCCACACACCCCGCACACCCAGATCGGTTGTCCCGTCCACGCTTCATCCGGGATCGACTCGTGGGTGTTGAACCGATGGTCGGTCGCCCGTCCACAGGTTTGACACTCGAGTTCCCGAGTTGTCGGTACCGACGACTCCTGCCGATCAGCCGCAGCTTCACCAGTAGATTCGGTCAACGCCATCACTGGAACCAGCCATACCGCGTCGTCGGCGTCGTCGAGGACCGCGTCGAGACGCGACGCGTCGCGGATGCCGTTCCCCCGCTGGTCGTATAGCCGCGTCGGGGCCTGTTCCTGACGCTCCGACGCTTCCTCCCCGTGCCACCCAGTCCGGCCACGGGCGGCACTGAGCACCCGCTCTCCCTCCGCTGACGACAGCTGTACCGCGTCGGGGAGTGAGGGCCATTGATCGGCCAGCTGGCGCGCAGGCGACTCGTCGAGATCGTAGATGAGCGTATAGTCGTCGACGGCCGGCTCCGCCTCGTTGGCAGAGAGGAGGTTCGCCGCGGCGCCGCCCTTCGCCACGGCGCCGTAGAACGTGGTCGACTCGACGACCAGGTGGACGATGCCGAGAAACGACGTCGACGCTGACTCGTCCGTGCTAGTCGCGTCACTACCGAGATGGTTGGTGAGACAGAACCGGCATTTCGTCTGGCCGTCTGGGACTGACGCCCCACAGGACCGGCACTCGCCGTCGGTTACCGTCGGCGCATCAGGGTAGCCACCAGAGCTCGTCGCAACGCGTTGCCGTCGGGGGTTACCTTCACACCCGTCGTCCAGCCTCGTGTCCGGAATGTGGGACGCCTCGCCGGTCGGCCGCAGTTCCTCAAAGTCGGAGTAGTGATTGCTCATCGATTGGCTCAGGATTTCCACTGGGATGGTATTTGAACCTCGGGGATGTGCTCATACTTCTGTGAGATGTTCTCTGTAAAGATGAGTCTCGGGAAGACAAGCGTTGTATCGAAAAACCAGCAGACGTACCGAGACTACTAGACTGCGCCCTATTCTGTCGCGAGCTCGTCGTAGATTTCCTCGTGTTCGTCGAGGTCTTGTTGTCCCAGGAACCGAATGAGAGACTGCCGCGCTTCTTCAGGGGACATCTCTTCCATGCTCTCGGGAGGGTCACTTCCTATGGTCATCTTCACGGCGGGTTTGATGCGCTATTCAGGTGGTCGACATCATTGTCCTCGTACGCTGCTCGCCACATTGTATGGACTGCACGGGTCACGAGTGACACCTCGGTCACGTCGATACAGGACGGTTCAGCTGCCGTTGTGGCAGCCTCGGGCGGGGGATGAAAGTGGGTCTCGGGAGAGTGTGTATTCGGGTGGCGATCGAAGCGCCAATTGACGTCGTCGCTATCGACGTAATGGAACGAGTACATCCCCAATTCGCTCCATTGGATATCGAGTCGAGCGCTCTCGGCGTTGCCAAGCCCGTCGCTGAGACTGATCTGCAGTTCCGTGGGGGCGACGACGTCGTCGTACGCTGTTTCGTCTACAAGCGGTTCGAGGTCGAGCCAGAGGTCACGAATCCGCTGGAGTGCCGGAAGATAGATCGGTCCGAACTCGCCGGCGCGGTCGTCATCGCTCATACAGCGAGCTGGTGGCTGGCCTCGTCGTAGGCGAGTGCTGCTTGGGCAACGGCGAGATTCTGCCGCGTCGTTCGCCACGCGGTGAGATCGTCCCAGCCCTCTGTCTCATCAGCGTCGAGTTGCTGGGCGAGTTCCTCGGGTGAGACCACATCGTAGCGATCCTCGTAGCGCCGGATCTCAGCCTTCATCTCCTGGATGCTGTCGAGCAACTCTGGCCGATTGACTTCCTCACGCAGCTCACGGATTCGGGACATCAAAACCCGGTCGCTATTGCGCTTATACAGCGTTGTTTGGCCGTCCTGTTCCGTCTCGGCGAACCCGGTGTTCACGAGCGTCTTGCAGTGGCGACGTGCCGTCGGCTCGCTCACGAGCGCTCGATCGGCGATCTCGGCGGCTGACTGCCCATCGTGGGTCTGTTCGACGATTTCGTACACCCGCTCAAACGGCGTGGTATCGTCTTTCCAGTCCGCTTTGACCTGCTCGTTGACGTCGTCCCACGTCTCGGTCATACTGGGTGCTACGCGGCCGAGGAACAAATAATTTCCTGAGAAAAATATCTAACGGCAGTATCTGTACAGGGGCGTCGTCAGGCTACTTGTTCCTCTAGCGTCTCGTGGTGTGTCCGGACAGTCGTTGGCGTGACGTTCCCGGACTCGGCGACGTCACTTTGCGTCAGCCATCGGCCTTCTTCGCGACCGGCCTTGTAGAGGCAGGCCGCAGCGAACCCAGCCGGATGGACGCCCATCGTGACGCCGCGCTCCTCGGCCTGCTCCGCGAACGTTCGGGCCCGTTGACGGATCTCGTCCGGACACTCGAGGTCCGAGGCGAGTCGCGGCACGAACATACTGGGGGAGACGGGCTCAGCGGGAAGGCCCAGCGCTTCGTTCAGCACCTTGTACGCGTTCGTGATTCGTAACTCCGCGACGCGGGCCATTTCGCTGACCTCGTCCAGCAACCGCGAGCGGCCGTTGCACCGGCAGGCCCCGTACACGCTGGCTTCGATAGATCTGCCACGAAGCAGATCCTCGTTCTGGGCGCTCCGGAAGAGCTGACACGCCTGGCCCCGAACTGACTCGGAGATTTCGAGGCCACTCACAATTCTTCGAACTTCGCCCAAGCCGTGTGCGAGGTTGCGCTCGGCTTTCGACTGGAACCGACCGCGACTCTGTTCGCGCCGCATTCGGGATAGACGCTGGTGTTTTTGCCCAGAGAGAGTGTTTCCGTTCGCATCTTTCCCGCGACCGATCTCCGTCGAGAGGCCTCGGTCATCGTGCCGTAGTCAGTGGAGCGCCCGTCCACTTTCGCTCGTGTTGGTCGTGACCTCTCCATTCAGGACCGTGGTCGATTCGTTGTTCGTCAATAATGAGTCCACAGTCTTCACAGATGGTCTCAACCGCGTTGGTAGTGACCCGGCCATCGCACTCCGGACACGGGTTGGTGCTGGAGTTTGTCTGGACGTCCTCGTCGAAGACCGTTTCATAGATTTCTCTAGTTGCCATCGGTAGTTTGTGAGGTGTATTGTCTACACCCCGCACCCCTTTTTGGGGAAATAAACAGCCGCGGACAGAGCGGTGTGAGGATGTCTGCTGGGCTACTTGGGGAGGTCTCTGCGATCTGTCCGCACGCACTCCCAGCAGGGAAAATCGTTAGACAGCCCATCAGAATTGCACTGCGTTGTGTCTACGGTGTCGGATTGGTCTCCTTGCTGCTCTCCATCTGCTACAACGCCGCTATCGGCTATAGCTCGCACCTTCTTTGTGATATCGAGAATTTGAGGTCGAATAGCAACGGCAACTCGATGCTTACACGGACCATCGTAGACTGCGTCAGCGGGACACCCACAAGCTGCTGGAATGCCGTCAACAACAGTGACGCGGTATTCATGATCTGCTGGATTTTGATGACTCTCGTTCCGAACACGGATATCACCGTCTAGAAGAGAAAATTCGAAAGCTTCGTACTGAGCACGTTTGAGTACACGATTCGTTGGTTCGAGGCTGTTGAGTAGGGTTATAGCCATTATATGCTGCGGCGACTATTGCGCCGCACCCTTCGGTGCGCAAATAAACTCTCAGTAACTCACAGGTGGATCCGTTGTCAAGGTCGTGGCTGCGCGCGCAGCGAAGCGAGCACGGAGCGGAGGGTGGGGAGGTGGGGTCTGGGTCGGTCCGGCACGTAGCACAAAATATAGGTGCGGCAACTGGCTATATCCACCATCGACCGCGCTCAGGGAGCATCAAGATGCTCTACCCAGTGACGGCTACTGAGACGCGCCCGTTGTACCAGTTCTTCGCCGCGCCGTGAATACGCACGCGCTCGCTCTCTTCGATCCACGATGCCTCCGAAGTCTTTTGACGATCACACGGGTTTGGCCACTGTCGTCGGCAACGAGTCCGACTTGAGTGATGGTTGGATTGGACGGATCTCAGGGAGTCTTCACACGACCGTCGATTCTCACCTCGTTGCGATCGATATCTTCGAGCTTCCCGGTGGGAACCACCTGTCCGGGCGTCATCTGTAACTCCTCGAACACCGTATTGGTGTACACGTCGCCACTGTCGCTTTGCTCCGCGTTATTGGAGAATGTCGAAGACTTCGACTGCTTTGTACTCTTTCCCGCGTTCTTTCCCAGTCACTTCCTCAATGACACCATCCGATTCGAGGTCGTCGACGACCTTGTAGGCGGTCCGGCGTGAGACGTCGAGATACTCCACGAGATCTGGAGCCGTAAAATACGGATACTGGAGTAACTGCCGAGCGAACGCGTCCGTATTCGTACTGCCTGAGTACTCCTTCTCATAGCGCCCTTGGAGATCGCGAAGTCGGTGCGTCCGGTCGTACGATATCTCAGCTTGACTTCGGAGTCCTTCGAGGAAGAACGTGAGCCACTCGTCCCACGCACCGTCCTCACTCACCGCACGCATCCGCTCGACGTACTCGACTTTGTGCCGATTGAAGTACGCGCTCGGGTAGATGTATGGACTTTCGAGGTACCCTTCGCTCGCTAAATACAGAATGATGAGTAATCGACCGAGTCGGCCGTTCCCATCCGAGAAGGGATGAACCGTCTCAAAGAAATAGTGGATGATGCCGGCGTCGACGAGCGGATGGTACTGTCCACCCATCTGGATGTACGACTCAAGTGAGTGCATGAGTCCAGTGAGCCCCTCCGGAGTCGGTGGGACGAACGGACGCTGTCCTGGCTGTGGGCTCGTGAGATGAACCATATGGTCGCGGAAGTCACCGACGACGTCACCCTCGTTTCGGACATCCTCAAGCAGCATCGAATGGAGTTCTTTGATTAGTGAGAGCGTTATCGATGCTCCGCTCTCGACTTTCTCGAGTCCGTACGTGAGCGCAGTCTCGTAATTGAGGGCCTCTTTCAGGTCTTTCTCGATTGTCGTGCCAGCCCCGCCTGCAGGGTGCTTTGTGTGGTATGCTTCGACGTCTTGATACGCGACGTCTGCCCCTTCGATACGTGCTGATTCGACGGCCTCGATACGAATGAGAGAGGTGTAGAGAACTGCGGAGAAGTCGACGGTCGAGCTGATACCGTCGACACGACCAATTTGATACGCTGCATCGGCCACCAGATCGTGTGCCTGGTCGGAGAGTTCGAGCTCCGGCTCTACTGGGAGCGGCTCCGGTGAATAGTATGGATTCGGATGATAGGGGACGTATTTTCCCGGCGCACTATCGGGAAGCTCTTTCGTGGACATCTCGGTGATACCACTATCTGTCCCTGTTGGTATAGTTGTTTTTATAGTGAGTATACGTAGGGGCTGTGCGACCTCTCCCGTGGAAGATTAAGCGCGAATAGTATATATGCGAACGCCGGCACGACTTCTCTGTATAGTAGGTATATGAATATGTATACTAAGGTCGTGGATTTCAGGGGCTACTGTGTCACCATAGCGCTGCTGCTACACATCTACTGGTACTCAGAGCGTGTCATAGAAACCATCTCATAGCATCTCACAACCCGGACCGTTCCCTCGCTCGTAGTTGGTGATGGCAACGACGAGTCGCAGGCAGAGCGCAAGGAACACTTCTGTTCGTGCGTGGACGCGGCCTCGGGCGCGGACGTGCCCGAGGCCGCAGTCCTTGACCGCGTCGTTGGTTCGTTCGACCCCTGTCCGGTGGTTGTACGTCTCCTCCAAGATGGATTGTTTCAGCTGAACGTCCTCACTGTGTTCCTCAATCCGGTCTTCAACTCTGTACTCGATGTCTTTCGGGTCGTCAGTGTTTCGCGGATTGTACGGAACGATTGGCACGACCCCTGCAGCCAGCAGGTGGTCGTGCCAATCGAGGATGTCATAGGCGCTGTCTCCAAGCATCCAAATCGGCTTGGCGACGGCGAGCGCGTCACGCGTGACGCGCATCGCCGTCTCTTGATCCGCTTGTTTGGTCTGTGTGAATTCAGCCGCTATCGGGATCTTTGCGCCGGTTGAGACAATCGTACAGCCGAAGCCGTAGTAGTACTCCTCGGCTGTTGGATCGTAGTTCCACGAGGCAGCGTCGTTGTATTGGATCGCTTCGACGTGGGTCGAGTCGATAGAATACGTGGAGTCGAGCAGGCCGCGGGCGGCGGCCTGCTCGACGAGCCTGTCGAAGATATCGTCAACAACGTGTTCGAGGTCGGTGAGAAAGCGGTCAACCGTGTCTCTGGATGGCGGTTTGTCGAGTCCGCAGTAGTACCAGACGAGACCGTTCTGAAGTTCCCGTGTAACTGGACGTGTACCGTAGACATTCTCGTAGTAGCAGTGCAGAAAGCCGCGAAAGAGATCCGGTGGCTGATGCACTCGTGTTCGCCCCCGCTTCGAGGGGGCGAACACGTCGTATTCCAGTAGAAACTCGAACTCAAGATGTTCGAACAGCGGTACTGTCTCGGTAGCCGCCGCATTCAAGAAGTCGTCTACCGAAGCTACGTCTTGCAGGGCGTTGGTACTGCTGGACACAGTTTCCAAACCCTGCGGCCTCCCCTGGGAGGTTTTCTATGACACGCTCGACTACGGAATCCTAACCGGATCACTCGCGGAGCAGAGCGCCCGCCTCCCTGATGCCGCCACCTATTTATATGTCGTTGCACAAAATCAGATAGTGTCTGAAATTGCGAAACAGGATATAACAGTCTGCATCGATGCGTATCCCGACCCGGATACCGATATCTTTCGTATCGGTGCCGCAGACGACATCCTTCGACTGCTCGCCGACGCCCACGATACGGAGTTTACGATCCCCGAACTCGTTGACGCCACGGGTGTCACCCGCTCGACGGTCTGGCGGGCTGTCGACCTCCTCGACAGTGTCGGTGCTATTCAAATTCGAGAGACGCCACAACGAAACTACATCGGGATCGACCCCGACCGACTCCAGAAGGACGATCCGATACTTGCTATTCCGCAGTCGGAATTCCATACACCGATCCGGGCATTCGTTGAGCGCGTGCATGCCACGCTCACTGAGGCCGACGACGTCGACGACCTCCTCGGTATCGTTATTTTCGGGAGCGTCGCTCGGGGCGAGGCTGACCGCCAGAGCGACATCGATTGTTTCGTCGTCGTCGATGGCGACCGGACGACAGCCCGCCGGCGGATTACTGACGTCGTTGCAGATCTCCAGTCTGACCGCTTCGACGGTGATCGATTCGCGTTCGAGCCGTATGTTGAATCCGCCGAGAGCGCACGCAGAGCCGGGACAAAACTTCGCGAAATCTTCGCGGAGGGCATTACGGTGTACGGCAGCGACGACCTCAACCCGCTCCGAAAGGAGGTCGTCGCCGATGAGTAGTACGCGAATCGAGCAACTCATCGACAACGTGCAAGCTGCGTTCGACCGCCGCCCAACAGACATCGAGACCGGGCTTGATGTCGAGGATACCGCCCTCCTTCAGCTGCGGAAGGCCTGTCGCTTGCTCGCCGGCGCCGAGGCACTTCAGGATGCAAGCTACTATACCCTCGTCATCGAAGCGTCGTTCGTCGCCATCGAACGGACCGTGGAATTCCGGCTCCTCGAACGTGGCACGATGCAACCGGACGATCTCCCTGGCACGCATTCAGGTGTCTACCGAGAGGCGGCGGCGGCCGGTGTTTTCGGTGAATCGATGGCGGCTGATCTCGCAGATCTCTGGCGTGACCACCGAGCAAAAACGTACTATCAGGATGGGCTCGCCTCAGCAGCACGTGCTGACGCGATGTACGAACTCGCCACCGAGATTCATGCATACGTTACCGGGCGGTCACGACAGGGGCACGAGTGTATCTGCGGGGAGACAACGTAGCGAATGCGCCTCTATCAGTCGTGGGGAGGCGGTGAGTTCTATTAACCAACATAGGATACGATAGGACGAGTTTGTTGGTTAAACAGATTGGACCATTCGTAGTTTACTCTAAGGTAAACTACTTTGTCACTCTCAGTCGAACACAAAGCTATGGGCGCCAGTTTGGGCGATGAGGACGACACGACACCACGCGAACTCGTCCACTTCATTACACAGCAGACACGGTTTTCGCTCATCACCGATATCCTCGCCCACCCTCAACAACTCCCATCGATGTACGAACTCGAGGAGCTGAATCCCAGTGTGAGCGATGCGACCGTCTACAAGCACATCCAGAAGCTCACCGACGCCGGCATCGTCAAAGAGGTCGCCCTGGACGACGACCAGCGCCGACAGGGTTACCCCTGGAAGTTTTATGGACTCACGGAGGGTGGTCTGGAGTTCTTGGAGGAGCACAACCTGCTCGCAGCGGAGGAGACGCTCCAGCAGATCTACGACACCATCTCTGACAAACCCGAGAAAATGGTCAAGTACGAGAACGCGCCCCGCCCCGACGACGTCTAACGGCCCGTTCTATTCCCGAATAGTTTGCTATTCGAACTCTTTAGCCCGTGACGAGACGATATCTGATTAACCAACAAATCTATGCCGATACGCTCTCTGTTGGTTAATACGAGGCGACCGCTGATGTCCTACGAACCCCCAACCCCACCGTCGGAACTTCCGACAGATCTCGTCAACACACTCAACGGCCACTCGCCGGACCAGCTCCAGCACGTCGCGCGCTACGCCGAGGAGCTGGCAGAGCACAAAGCTCGTGAAGCCCGTCTCGAGGAGCAGTCGGAGGACGACGAGATCGACGAGGGGCCGGACGACCTTCCGGACGACGTCCCGTCGAAGGCCACGATCACGATCAAGGAGATCAACGACAACCGCTACTACTACTGGCAGTGGAGAGAGGGGGACAAAGTCACATCCAAATATAAAGGGCCAGTCAATCCGGACGAATGAAGGGCCAATACGTCCGATTATAGAGTTCCCATACCCCGTGCAGCGTGTCATAGAGTCCATCCCACACTTTGGTCTCACTGAGTACTGTTTCTAGCCGTTACAGGTGTACAAGAGCGTGCACTTAGTGCACGGGCTATAGAATCAGTCAGAGATAACACGCTCTGATACTGATATTTCATCAATATCAACGGCGATTCAACGTGGCGCGCACAACTGCTGTGAGAACCGAGATGACGATCTAGGAGCCGCTAACGCTGAATACGCAGACACCTATGCGGATCTTTCTATGACACGCTGGTACGAGATCCTTAGGTGTCTCCTCCAGTAGGTCTCTTTCGACTGTTCTCAGCACCTGCTAGGACCACAGTGTCTCGATGCGCCGTTCGATCGTCGTGAGGATGGTGGAGTATACTTCGAGTGGATGGCGCGACGGGAGTTCGAGGTCGGTGATTTCGGTGGCAGACGGTGGCTTGTGGAAGTGTAACCGGGTGTTGTGCGTGTTCGGATGCCGGTCCCAGCGACACTCCCAGCAGTCCCCGTCCTCGTGCTCTTCGACGTAGTGGACTGAGAAATCGCCAGTCGTGAACCATCGGATGTCGATCCGGATCGCTGTTACTGTGTCAGGATATCGTCCAGCGTCGAGCAGTCCACGAAGCAGTCGAGGTTCGTATGAATCCGGATCGAACGCAGTCTCGGCGACGAGTGAATCCGACGAGAGGTGTCGCTCCAGCAGGCGCAGCGTCTGTCGATCCGGCGGGCCCGTCGAGTGTGGGGCCGGATCCTCCGGTGGCTGACTCATTTAGGCCGGAATCAGATGCCCATCATTCTGGGAGAGCTGGCGAGCAAGTTCGTATAGCCGGATGTCTCGAATCACGCCCTGCCACTCGCTGACTGCGGTCATCCGCTCGTGGATGGTTTCGTGACTATCGTGATCAAACACGTTGACAGCCGCTGGGTCTGACGTTTCGAATTGGGCTTCGTATTCCGTTCGCTGGGCTTCAAGCGCCTCCACGCGGTCGATGATCGCTTCAATAGAGAGCTCGGTTGCGATTCGACTGGCGTCCTGCCATTCGAGATACCCCTCGTTACGTTCGTATGTTGCTGGACGGCTGTCTCTCTCGGCTCGGGCGATGCCCATCTCCGTCAAGCGGTCGAGGTGCTTTTTCGCGGCATTCGGAGAGCAGTCCGCAAGCTCAGCGATCTCGGTGTAGGCAGTCGGAGCGGTAACGCCGAGGACGACGTCGTAGACACGACCAAACGTGTCTGTCCCCGTCTGCCACCGGCGCTGAGTATCATCGGACGTGGGGGCCGGATCGAACTCGGTCATACGTATCTGTAGGCAGCCGCTCTCAATATATCTTCGGGCTCTTCAAATATATGCAAATAGGTGCTGTGTTGGGTTACTAGAGGGGCAGGACCAGTCTTGTTCAATCACGTAGTCTTGCGACTGCCTTTCCGACCTGCCGGACGTGTTCACTCCGCTCCAGATCAAGCTCCTCGGCGAGATAATCGACCGTCTCTGTGAGCGTCATAATTGGGTAACTCATCTCGCAGCGTATGAAGTTGATGCCGTTGCAAATCGGCTTACGTCGCGTTGAGTTCGTCTCTCCTCGCACGAACTGTTACAGGTGACATCCCTGCAGCATCCGCAACTCTCTGCTGTGTGAGTGACCTTCCGTGTTCTTGTGCAGCTTTGTATATGCAGGCCGCCGCGACGCCACTCGGACGACATCCGTTTGAAATAGCCGTTTCTCGATGGTGCTTCGAGAGTGCCACTGCTCGACGCCGGGTGGCGTCTGAAATGTTAAGTTCTGACGCGAGACGGGGGATGAATTCGCTCGGTCGAGCAGGCTGGATCGGCAGTCCGAGTTCTGTATTCAGCGTCTTGTACGCGTTTGCGACTCTCGATTGTTCAACGCGTGCCGCGTCGACGACGTCGTCGAGTAACCGCGAGTGACCGTTACAGCGACAGGCTCCGTAGATGCTTGCTGCCGCTATCGCCTCGATTGATCGGCCTCGAAGCAGATCTTCGGTTTGAGCGCTCCGGAACAGTTGACACGCCTGATCACGGACCGAACCTGAGAGCTCGAGGACACTCGCGATTCTTCGAACTTCACCCAGCCCGTGTGCGAGATTTCGCTCGGCTTTCGATTGGAACCGACCACGAGTCTGTTCACGGCGCATTCGAGCCAGCCGCTGCCGCTTCTTCCCTGAGAGTTCGTTCCCCTTCGCGTCGGTCCTCCGACCGATCTCCGTCGAGAGCCCTCGGTCATGACGGGCCGCAGTGAGCGGGGCGCCCGTTCGTTCGCATTCCTCGTCGTCGTACGCCCGCCACTCCGGCCCGTGATCGATTCGCTGTTCATCGATTACCAGGCCACAGTCCTCGCAGACAGTTTCGACCGTGTTCGTCGTGACACGCCCGTCGCACTCGGGGCACTGGTTAGCGTTCGATTCCGTCTGGACGTCCTCGTCGAAGCCTGTTTCGTAGATGTCTCTGGTTGCCATCGTTCTCATCGTGTACAGGGAACTCGCCAGTACAGCGAGCCCCTCACCCATTGAGGGGATGAAAGACTCTGTGCAGGACTGGCGCATCTACTAAGATTTGGCGTGATTGGATTACGGTGTTGCAGTCCTCTACAACGGAGTGAGGCAGTCACCTAATCGAACGTACTTTTCTGTAGTAGTACCATCAGTAGGTTAGTATGGATTTGGAACGAGGTTGGCGGGGTGATGCGTCCGAAGCCTTAGTCGCCGCAGACATCCTTCGAAATGGGTATGGTGTAGCTTATCCCCATGGTCACGAGCAGAAGTACGACCTGATAACCGACGTTGGGTGGGGGCTGTTACGAGTTCAGGTAAAGACGGCGAGCGATTATGACAAATACCGTTACGAGTTGGAAATCTCTCCAGAGCGGTACCCCGATGGTACCGTCGATATATTCGCTGGTGCCATCCACGAAGAGGGTACGGCGATATACGTGCCTGCTCATAAAATGGGAAAGACGCAACGTGTGAATTTCAATCCTCCAGAGGAAATGCCCAGTGGTTGGCATCGTGAACAGGCGAACCTGCCCGGAGATTTCTCTATAGATGAGGCTCTCCTTAAAATTCGAGAGGCGACCGACTCTCAGTGATCTGCGTATCTGATAAACCGGTGGTCGTCGAGGTTGTGGCTGCGCGCGCAGCGAAGCGAGCACGGAGCGGAGGGTGGGGAGGCGGGGTCAGGGTCGGTCCGGCACGTAGCAAAAAAGAGAGCTGCGACGACTGGCTATTCCCACCACTGACCGCGCTCGGGGAAATGCACGGTGCTCCACCCGGTCAGAGCCACGGAGACGCGCCCGTTGTACCAGTTCTTCGCCGCGCCGTGAATGCGAACACGCTCGCCCTCTTCGATCCACGGAGCATCCGATGCCTTCCAGCTCGTCAATTTTGTACGACCGCTCTCGTCCTCGATAAGTCCCACTTGGGAAATGGCTGAACTTGATGGCTCCCACAATTGCGTCACAGTACCTTCGATGCTCACCTCTTTGCGATTGACGTTCTCGAGCATCCCGATGGGAACCACCTGTCCCGGCGCCGTCTGCAACTCCTCGAACACCCCGACAACTGAACTCGTCAGGTCTTTCCCACCGACGACGGCTTCACCCAGCCGCCGACCAATCGCTGCTCGCGACCAGCCATCCAGCTTCTCCGCCAGCCGCATCGACTGCTTGTTCACCGCCGCCAACTGCTCCTGCCTGAGTTCTGCACGAGGGTCGTCCCGCTCTGGGTCCGCCCATAGATCCACGCTCGCCGCCCGCTTTTGGAACTCTGCACGCCGCGTAGCGCTCCGTTTCGCTGCGATGTCTCGCGTGCGCTTCTCCCGACCTTCTTGCGTCCCCATCTCCGCCTGGGCACTGATGCGCTCCAGTTCAGCTTCCCGCGCCCGAATGCGCTCTTCCTGTTCGAGGGTCGCACCGTAGATCCGCTCGTCGCTGGTGTCGACCATCCCGTCCGGGTGGTTCGCGTCGACCTTCGCCTGCACCTCCATCTGCACCGTCGCCTGGAACTCCGGCGTCTCATCGACGACCTCGAAGCCGTCTTCGTCGACCGCCGCTTCGTCCGCTTTTTCGAATGCCTGTTCATCGACCGAAACTACATTACTGGTAGCGTTATTACTTGACATTGGATCTCACTGATCCGAAGGCGCTCACGCGCCCGACACCGCGATGCTCATACATCGCGGTTCTTCGACGACAACGCCCGACAGAACCATCTACGCGCTCTCGCTCGCGCCTTCGTGAGCGCCCCCTGGGGCGCGAGCGAGAGCGCCAAAGGAAGGTCACCCAACCAGAACCGCGCGCCGTCTCACCGAGCGCAGCGAGGTGAGGCTTGTCGCAGGAACGTAGTGAGTGCGACAGCAACCCGCCTGGAGCAAGCGGCCAGCGCATTCCCCGTTCGCCGCGACGCAACTACGTCCGTCGGGGTCGGCTTCGCCGAGGTCCTTGGACCCGAACGGGTGAAGCGCTGGCGTCGAAGGCACATCCATTTCAGCCCGGCAGGAACCGCACCCACTGGAGTGGAAGCCCGCCCGGAATGGTCGGTCGCGAGCGACGCGGAGGTCTCGTGAGCGCAGCGAACGAGACGTCGGTGAGCTGTGCTCACCAGCAGGCGGACTGCGGCGAGCGGGGCGGGCAAGTACAATAATCCCGAGTTTACATCGGACACACCCCCGTCCCGCGGGTAGCGGGTGGACCGTTACGTAAATCTCAAAATGGAGTCTGCATAGGTGCGTCTACACTTACCGAACTTGTGGTCTGGTTCTGAAATCCCGAAGTAATCGTGAGGAATTCCGTGCTGGATACAGCTATTTCACGGGTTTGCGGTCGTGGTAGTTTCGAGAGAAAACTGTTCTAAGAACGACTCCATAAAGTCCCACCGGGATTCTCCAAGGCGTCGGCCTTCTTCAGTGTATAACGCATCAAGTCGCTCGCGTGCCCACTTACGTAGGACGTTGATGTCTGGCAAGTCAGGCCGGTCTATGCTGAGTGTGGATACGTCATCGATAACAGCAAACTGTTCACCAGTCCGCCCCGAGCGTTCACCCACGATACAGGCGAGTCGAATGAGCCCGACTGCACCAGTCGCATCGAGCTTATCAGCATCGAAGAGAAGCTTTGCCTCAATCGTTTCTGGATCAGGAGAGTTTGCTCTGATGCTGTGCGCTCGGAGACAGTGCTCGATAGCTGTAATCTGGTCAGTTCTCACGTCCTCAGCTTCAAGCAGGCTTGTAGCTTCCTTAGCTGCCCATTTGTCATGGTCATCGATCTCTCCGACGCGTTCGAGCGGCCGTCCGATATCGTGAAACCACGCAGCTGCAGCTAGAACGCTTCGGTCAACATCCCTGGGGTGTTTGTCCGCAAGCTGTTGGGAAATAGCGTGTACTCGTTTTGCATGGAAAATATCGTGCGCCGGGAAGGCGTCCTCGTAATATGGGCGCGATAATTCTCGGGCAAGTGTACCTAGTTCGGAGGGCATATTCTGAAAAGTTGTTGTAGGGCGCTTATTGATTATGGACTACACACGCTTGCCCGAACAGCTGATTTACTGTTCATCGGTGCGTATCCGTTCGAAAAGCAAGCGACCAGCGGGTCGACATCCGCTCCACACGTGGGAGCGTCCGCTCGCTAGCGTTAAGGACGCTACGGCGGCACCTCGCGGGTCTGTGCGCTATTCGTTGGGCGTCACTGTGCTTCCCTCAACGGGAAACCACTGGTGGTCGTCCCACTGGAACCGCACGGGCCGTGCCGTCGGCCTGACTGGTTTGTCCGTCGCCCGTTCGAGCAATGTTCTCGACGCAACGAGATCCGCATGGCCGTCGAAACCACACGGGCAAGTGAGCGTCTCTCGATGGCGACGCGTTCGTTCTCGCTCACCGCAGTCTGGACACGTCTGGGACGTCCACGCCTCCGAGAGCGTTTCCACGTTGATGCCGTATGCTTCACAGACTGATTCGAGTCGGTCGATACACTGGCGATGGGCCCAGAAGGTCTGTGCTTTGAGGTTCGCCTCGACTGACCAGTACTCACCGAGAACGCCGGTGAGATCGCCGTGATAGAGCGTCGTTACACCAGCCGCCTCTAAGCGCTCGACTAAGTTCCGAAGGAGTGCGTTCACTGCGTGGTCACGTCGCCGCGAGCGTTTGCGATAGAGCCGTTTGATTCGCTGACTCGTGTGTTGTCCGTCGGGGAGTTTCGCTTGGGCGTTGGCGATAGCGTTAGTCGTCTCTCGGAACTGCTCGAACGGATGGTGGCCACTGTAGAGATACTGCCCACCGGTTGTTATCGTACAAGCAACGAGCACGTTTGCGCCGAGATCGAGTGCAGCGGCCTCAGAGCCATCTGAGTCGCTTCTTCTGACGTCGTCGACGGTTATGGACTGATGCACACGGTACGTTTCTTCGACTGGGTCGTACGAGATTTCAAGGCGGCCAGCGTCTCCACTCCATTTTGGATCGCCCCGAACCGGTAGCCGAAGCCGCTCGTACATCCCGAACCCGTACTGGTCCTTGAGGTCCATGCCGATGCGAATCTCCAGTCGAGACCGACTATTCCACTGAATGGTGTACGAGTCGTTTCGAATGTAGGTCCGGAGTTCTCGGCCATCGTCTTGATTACCCCAGTAGCCGGGGGGATTCGGATCGTACTCAGGATCGTCGAGAAGCTCGAAGAAGGATCGCCACGCGGTATCGTTCACGCGAGCGATCTGTTGGGTCGTCGCTCCGCTTAGCACGTCGACGTACTCGTCGTAGTAGCCATCACACTCCCAGACACTTTCGCCGTCGAAGAACTGCTGGCGGCGGTCGTAGGTGAGTTTATACACAAGCAAGGAGAATACCTGACCCTTTAGAGTCAGGATGAATCCGACAACTCCTATACAATCCACCGTCGATAGCAAGGCCGGATATTCCACGCCAACCGACACTATTAACAAAATAACATTCATAACCAGTTATGAAGCCAGAAAATGAGTCGTACCGTCCGAACATTCGAGGCCACCATCACGAACCAGCAACAGGTTCGTGACGACCTCGACCAACTCGGATGGGCCGCCTCAAAACTCTGGAATGTCGGTCGCTATTACGCACAAGAACAGTGGGATGATACGGGCGAAATCCCCGATGACGGGGAACTCAAAGCCGAACTCAAAGGCCACGAACGCTACACGGACTTGCATTCTCAATCCAGTCAGCGCGTTCTCGAGGAACTCGCTGAAGCGTTCAACGGCTGGTTCGGCAAGCGTCGGAACGGCGACGACCGTGCTCGACCGCCCGGCTACCGCAAAAACGGAGACTCCCACCCGCGTTCAACGGTGTCGTTCAAAGCGGCTGGCTTCAAGCACGACGCTCAGTTCACCCGCGTTCGCCTCTCGAAAGGTCGCAACCTCAAAGAACACCGTTCAGATTTCATTCTGTGCGAGTACCAGACTCGCCCGGATATTGACCTGACTGAGTGGGACATTCAACAGGTTCGCGCCGTCTACAAACGGGACGAGTGGCGGCTTCAATTCGTCTGTCGCACTACCATCGACCCGGAATCACCGGGCGACGACGTGGCTGGTGTTGACCTCGGGATATGCAACTTTGCGGCCGTCTCGTTCAGCGGTGAATCTGTGTTGTATCCCGGTGGCGCACTGAAAGAAGACGAGTACTACCTCACGAAAAAGAAAGCCAAATGCGACGATTCCTCATCCCGTGAAGCCACTCGTCTTGACCGGAAACGGGCTGGTCGGCGGACACACTTCTTGCACGCGCTCTCGAAATCCATCGTGAATGAGTGTGTCGAACGGGGTGTCGGTACGCTTGTCGTTGGCGATCTTGGCGGGATCCGTGAGGACGACGAGAACGGTGAACCTCAGAATTGGGGCGACCACGGAAATCTCGACTTGCACGGGTGGGCATTCGACCGCTTCACGACGCTACTCGACTACAAAGCGGAAGCGGAAGGCATTGACGTTGAGTTGGTGTCCGAACGCGATACGTCGAAGTCGTGTTCGGCGTGCGGCCACACAGATGACAACCAGCGAGTTGAACGTGGGCTGTACGTGTGTGAGAAGTGCGATACGGTTGCGAACGCTGATGTAAATGGTGCGGAGAATATTCGGCAAAAGGTACTCCCAAGTCTCGCCACGGATGGCGGTGATAGGGATAACGGCTGGTTGGCACAGCCAGCGGTTCACCTGTTCGACCGTAGTGAGGGCCGTTTCACCCCACGAGAACAGGTTGTGAACCGCGAACCGTAATATCCCAACTCAGCGGTGCGGTGCCGTGGGATTCCCGCGTCTTCAGGCGCGGGAGGATGTCAATCCAGAGGCTTGCCGAGGCGTCTAACACTCGCATAAGGATCTCTTCTGTTGTATCAGAGTCGGGAGCGATATCGAACGTATTCGTTCGTTTCAGAGCTCTGAACGATATTGCATCCAGGGCACGCCTTCGCCGATTCCAGTTGACTGCACGATTCTCGGAAAACTACTGTCGGATTTGGTCTGGCATCGTCGTCTCATTTTCAATCCCTCTCTGGTGAAGGCACGATCACGTCGCGCCTCCGCCCGTTCCGGGCGCGAAAAACCAACACCAGCAAGTCGATTTGGGGTCACATCATCGGTCGCTGTGGCCCCACATCCGCGGGACATAGCCGAGATGCTCGATGTCGTCAGCGTAGTCACGAAGGAGCCCGATGAGGACGACTTCGGGAACGCCGGATTCGGCTTGGTCGACCAGCCAGTCTTCCAGTTCGTCTTCGACCTGCTCAATCTCGTTAAGGTCAACGGACATCCGGCCAGTCCCCCGCTGATTGACGATACACCTGTCGCTGGTGGCGTTGTTCCATCAGAAATCACCTGTATTACTATGCAGGCACGATCGCTTCGCGCCTGCACCCATTGCAGGCGCAAAAAGAACCACCGGCGACGTAGTCAATGCAGAGGTGTGCCGATACCGATATGCCCGCTCGTGTCCGGCCCGATGGGCGGGTCCGTGTCCAGGGCGACTGTCGCCGAGAACGCGCGCCGCGGTGTGGCGCGCGACAGCGCAGGCGGCACAAAGCGCTGGAACGCGAAAGCCCGCGAGGGGCGCAACCGACGGGGATACCCGCTGGCGTCGAGGGCACATACACTTTAGCCCGGAACGCGGTCGAGTGACGGAGGAACGAGACCGCGACAGCCCGGAATGGTCGGTCGCGAGCGACGCGGAGGGCGGAATGCGGCGAGCGGTACGTGCTGTCCGAACTCCATCTGATCGAGGAGTGCCCGCATACCCGGAGTGATATCCCACGTTCCGAGACGGAACGATATCCTCCACAGGAGAATGTGAACGGGTTTCGATCCAACTACGCCAGAAACGTCAACCACGAGGGCTTCTCGCTCGGATTCTGGCGGATCGCGGCACTACCACGAGTACACCCACCCTGCGACGAGTCATCGCCTCTCGTTTTTCAAGACAGGCTCTCTCATCGCAAGTCATTGCATTCAACGTGACCAACTCTTGCTGAACCAAGGGCCTACCTACGGCCGTAGGAAGACCATCCGGAGTGACATCCTCACCGAGTCGGTGCCTCACACAGGAGGCGTTACTGAGGTTTCAGGACTGATCCCGTGAGCGTCATCGCTGTGACGGGCTCTGCTCACGAGGTCCTGTGGCACAGGTGATGATTTGAGTCCTCAGAGTAGAGGAATCTACGGAGATATATTAAGCAGGAACGTGAAGTATCACTATGCCCAAACCAGATGGATCCGCTGTCGAAACAATCGACCTCGAGGAGATCAGAGACTACCTCGCTCAAACCGAGGTCATCTTCGCAGTGCTGTTTGGGTCACACGCAAGGGGAACAGCGGACGAGTCATCGGACGTCGATATCGCACTTCGGTTCCCGGACGACCTGTCCGAATCTGAGCGGTTCCGCCGGCGCAACCGTATCGACGCGGACCTACAGGCATACGCAGATGGGTTCGTTGACGTGAGCGACATCGAATCGCTGCCAACTCACGTTGCACACGCTGCGCTCCGAGATGGGATTCGTCTCGTTGGTGACCAGAAGGACGTAGACACGTACAAACAAGACGTTGAAGCCGAGTATGACGCAAGCGCGAGCGAACGAGATCAAGAACGGCGAGAATTTATCGATCGACTAGCTCGTGGTGACGTCTAGATGGTTGATGAGGAGATTATCGTCGACAAACTTCGATACATCAACCAGTACACGAACGATCTGAAGCAGATGCGGGGAATGTCCAAAGCGGAGTACGTTGACGATATTATCGTTCAACGAGCGGTTGAGCGGACGTTTATGAATCTCATTCAATCCTGTATCGACCTCGCCCAGCATATTCGTGCTTCAGAAGGCCTCTCTCCAAGTGGGACTGCAAAAAACGAGATCGAAACGCTTGGGAATGCTGGCATACTCTCATCAGACGTCCAAGAACAGATGGAAGAAGCCGTCGGGTTCCGAAATATCCTTGCCCATCGGTACGGTGATGTGAACCACGACGTCGTCTACACTGTGTTACACAACGACCTCCACTGGTTCGACCAATTTCAGCAGGAAATCGCGCAGTGGTTTCAGCAACGAGATTAACCCTGTTAGCGAGACCGATTACACGTGTGATGCGGAGGTCTCACGACAAGAGTGAGCAGGACGCCGGTGAACTTTGCGCACCGGAAGACAGCAGCAGCGAGCGGGGCGTGCCGTAACAAAGAACCTGTTCAACCGGGCTCGACGCTCAGTGACACAGCCGGTATCCTGGTGGGCTCAGAAAGGGCGAGGCCGTCTCGGTCGTCCCCCGACCCCGCAAGCACCACAGGCACGAGGAGCGCAGCGTGGGTCGCGGGATGCCGAGCGGCCGAGGGCTTTCTATTCGTTCTCGGCCACCGCCTGCCGTCTCGACGGAAGCATTATCCTGCACCGTCGCGAACGATATAGTATGCACCACACACCGCCGGTGCAACGGGTGAACGTGCGGACGATGAGCGCTTGCTCTGTTCTTTCGTAGTTGGTAGCGGCGCCGGCGGGTGTATCGCCTTCTCATCGAGCAGCGACGCCGCTTTCACCGAGACAAATGCAGACCACCGAGTACGAACTCCGCGATCGAATCGACCAGCTCACAAACTACCGTGGCGAGGGCACCGAGCTCATCACCGTGGCCGTCCCGCCAGACAAATCGCTCCATACGGTCCGTGAGCGCATTGACCGCGAATATGCACAGGCTGCGAACATCAAATCCGACCAAACACGAACGCACGTCCAGGACGCTCTCGGACGCATCCGACGCCTCCTCCAAGCGTACGAAGAGACACCACCAAGCGGCCTTGTCATCTACGCTGGTGTCGTCGACGGTGAGCTGCAGGACGCCGTCTTCGACGATCTCGATGTCCCCGTCGACGTCTCGCTGTACCGCTGTGCGGCTGAATTCGAGACTGCCCCTGTGGAGCAGGCGCTCACCCCGTCAGAGGTGTACGGTCTGGTCGTCCTCGAACGGGGCCGTGCCGCCCTCGGTCGCCTCGCCGGCGAACGCATCGTTTCCAGCCGGACCTTCGAGAGCCAAGTGATGGGAAAATCCCGTGCTGGCGGTCAGAGTGCGCAGCGATTCGAACGCGAGCGCAACCGCCAGAAACACGAGTTCTTCGAGCAGGTCGCCGACGCTGCCGAGCAGACGTTCCTCGATGAGCCCACTGTCGATGGCGTCATCCTCGGCGGGACGACGATCACCGTCGACGAGTTCCAGCAGGGTGACTATCTCCACCACGAGTTGCGGGACCGCATACTAGGCGTCTATCCGATTGAGTACGCAACCAAGCAGGGTCTCTCGCAGCTCGTTGAGCGTGCCGAGGACGTACTGTCTGATGCTGAGCGCCGACGGGAACGGGAAGCCCTCGATCGGTTCTTCACCGCGCTGGGACAGGGTGGAGATGTCGCCTACGGAGCTGATGAAACGCAAACCGCCCTCGACTATGGAGCAGTCGACATCCTTCTCGTTTCCGACGCACGGCCACCAGCGGAGATTCGTGAGCTGGAGGAAGCGACGACCGACCAAGGCGGTGAGTGTCTCGTTGTGTCGACTGACACAGTTCGAGGTACCCAGTTCGATACTGCATTCGAGGGTCTTGGAGCTCTCCTCCGGTTTCCGATCAACTAAGATGAGTAGTTTTTGACGCCATCGCTGTCGTAGCGTCCCGGTGTACAGAGGTCAGAGGGTAGTCACCGGTCGCGCAGACGATCCCGAGCGGCCGTAAACTGGACGGGATCTGTGTCGCCAGCAGCGGCCATCTCGTTCGCCGACTGGAGCTGTGAGTTGATGAGTCGATTTTGCTGTCGTGACCACTCACGATCGTCGTGGGTGCGTACGTACTCGGCCCACTGCTTGATCATCGCACGCCGTTGCTCTGTGTTCCGGCGTTGATCGTCCTCAAACTCCTTTGAGTTCAGCATAGTAGTCCTCAACTCCAAGCTCTTTGACGTACAGTTCGAGCTGCTCCGTGTTAAAACGTTCCTCGAACGTCAAGTACAGGTGAAGTGCATCCTCGAAATCCTTCCCGCTGAGGCTGTCTGCAGCTTGCGCGAGTCGGAGTTTGTATGCAATTTGGAGTTCGAGCGGGCTGATCTCGATCTGTCCCTTGTCGAAGGCGACGGTAAGAGGGTTCGAGAGCGCTTCTCGCTCGACGTCATTCGAGACGAACCATGTCTCGAAGTTTGGATACATCTCTCCGTCTTCGGCAATCCGGATTCGACTGCCGTGTTGAATAGCGGTCTGATCGGCTAATATCACGGAGTAGAAGGACGAAGCCGAGGAAATCGATTCTGTCCATGGAAGTCGATCTCCTCGACTTCGTTGAGCAGTGTCGGCACCTAGTCAAACAAGCGTTGGGAAAGCACGCGGGCGAGCCCGCCAGCGGCGGGTTCGCCCGCTGGAAGCACGTCGTGCTACACTGTCTTCGCCTCGAAGACGGCCATAGCTACCGAGAAACGCCGAATCGGCTGAAGTACATGGCTGAGATTCGTGACGTCCTCGGCTTAGATCGAGACGATCTGCCGGACTACAGCACGATCTACAAATCGTTCGACCGGCTGAAAATGTGGGTGTGGCGGGCGCTGCTGCGCGTTTCAGCGCAGCAGCACCCGCAGTCAGGACACGCGGCACTCGATAGCACGTTTTTCGACCGTCGCTCGGCCTCGTCGTACTACCGCCAGCGGTCGGGAAGTAACGTTCAAACACTGAAAGTGACGACGCTAACCGATAGAGAGTCTCTTGCCGTCCTTGACGTACATATTTCTGCCCGGTGGAAACACGATACAAAGACTGGGCCGCAGGTCGTCCGCCGGAACGCGGACGACCTGCTATCTGTCGCCGCCGATAAAGCGTTCCACAACTGGATCACGAAATACGAGTTCTACGCACTTGGCGTCGAACCACTCATCCTCCAGCGTGGGTCGAGGCCGTTGACGCTAGGACACAACGCACTCATCCGGGCAAAAGGCTACTCTCAGCGCTGGATGGCCGAAACTTCGTATTCGACAACGAAGCGCTCGCTCGGCGATGCCGTGCGAGCGCTCGGCTGGTATCGACAGTTCCGTGAAATCGTCCTGATGTTCGCCATCTCCAACATAGAACCGCTCTGTGAGCCACTCTAACCGTGACTCAGCATCTATTCAACACGGCAGATTCGACTACCCTCGCTCAACATCGAATACATCTCGTTGAGCGGCATCGCCATCCCCCAATACCCCTGATTTTTGAGTTCAGTAACTAATTGCTCAGTTTCCGTTTCGGATAATGACTCCAGAATGACGTCGATGTCTTCTGTTGAGCGAGATCGTCCAGTGAGGATCGCGACGTACCCACTAACGATGACGTAGTCAACCTCACAGGCGTCGAGGGTCTGCGTGAACTCGAGTACGTCTTTATCGAGTTCTGACAGCTCCCGTGAAACCGTGAGCGTGTCGTCACTGAGTTCCATCAATTTCCTCTATGGAACGCCGATAAACTAAGCACTGCGCCACTTGTGTCGGCGCACCCGTTTCGATGCTCATACGTTGGCTCCTTCTTCGGTATCATGACGTACGTCCTCACCGATCTCGTAATGTTCATAGACGACGGGCCGGAGCGCCTGTAGAATCATTTCCGCAGTCAGCGGGGAGATGTCGAGGTCCTCCGCCATCAGCCGATGGGTCACCTCGCCGCGTTCACGGGCGACGGCGTAGGTGAGCGCCGTTGCGAGGCCGGCGACGCCGTGGCGATCGATGTCGGCGTCTGTCTCGCGCCGCCCAACGGCGTCGATGAGCGGCGGCGTCATCGTGTACTCGCGGTCGCCGACAGCCGTCGTCACGGTCAGGTCGATCTCTCGGGAGGCATACCGCCGGGGCTGCTCGTCGTCGGTGATGTCGACGAGCCGGCTGACGTAGCTGTGGGCCGTCCCCTGGGTGGGCTCGAGGTCGTCCATCACGTCTTGGACGGTCGCTTCCTCTCGGGCGAGGTACGCGTACGGCTGGGCGAGCTGCGGCTCCTCGTGGAGGCTCGTGACCGAGAGGAAGTCGCGAGCGATGCCGCCGTCAGCGTGGTGTATGCCACGGGTCGATATTGCGTACAGTTTACACTGAACCAGTACAGAGTGTTTGGTCACTCCGCCGACGTCGCGTACCACGCCCAGTCAAGATTCAACTGGTACAGGAAGTGCTGGCGGGGGTGATAGCTGCCGTGACGGGCAGTGATTCGCAGGCGGAAATGTAGCTGATCACCTGGCCCGCCACGTCTTCGGTGCGCTGGTCGACGAGCGAGGTCAAATAGTGGTCGACGTCTGCAGGACTGGTGAGCGTCGCGATCGACCACGGGAAGACGTGACTGCGTTTCCCCGGCGGGTCGCCTTCGTAGTCGTCATCTCGGAGCGTGAGCGATTCCTCGTGATAGGTCTTCGTGGAGATGAGGGCCGTGATGAGTTGCACGCCGTGGGTCGGGAATTGCGAGGCTCCGAGCACGAGCATCCGGCGACCTTTCTCCGAGAGCGGGTCACTCGCCCAGACGATGTCGCCGCGTTCCAGTTCCTCGAATGCAGTCACTGTACTTCTTCCATCTCGTCGGTTTGGAGGTCCTCAAGACGCTCCTCACCGTACTGTTCGTCTGCAGTCTCGTGGTGTCGGTGGAGCCGATACGCTGACTGGAGCCGTTCCTCGTCGTCTGTGATCGCCCAGTACGGGCGCTTATGCCGCACGAGACCTCGTTCCTTCAATCGCGAGAGAATCGCACTGACGGCGTCTGTATCCAGCCCGAGTTGTTCCGCGATCGTTGCCGCCTTCCACGCTCGGTCGTCATTCGTGTCGAGGAACAGTACGATCCGCTCGGTATCATTCCGTTCCTCGAATTCGTCGGCGTCAGCGTTCTCGAACTCGTCGATATCGATGGTGCCCCCCGACATAGACTGGTGTTGGGACTGTTGGAACATAGCTGTTTGGTATGTTTGTTCTCGTGGATGGGTGTTTCCGTGCCCAGAAATGCAGGAGGGGGCCACTCTGGTGGCGTCGCGACGAGATGTTCCTCGAGGTCGCGCGTCCAGTACGTCGCGAGCCCGCCTGGACTACACCGCTCGCACAGTTGCAACGGCCCCTCGAGATGGCCGAGTTCCACACGGAACCGGGTGAGCGCTGCGAGCGTGTCAACGACGAGCCCACACCCGTTGCAGGCGTGGTAATCGCGCTCATCGGGATCCGACCGCGTCTGGAGGGCGCAGTCGACACAGATCTGGTGGGTGACCCGCTCTTCTTTCCCCCAGGTATGGGCTTCACCGGCCTTGGTGCCAGGTGGGGCGTCGCAGAAGGCACAGCCAACGAGCGTCTGCTGCATCACTCGCCCTCTGCGTCGTCGCGACCGGCCGTCCAGCCTTGGTGGAAGACAGCCAACTGCGTGGCTGAATCGAACACAGTACTACTCGGCCCGTGAACGAGAACGCGTTCCTTGGGAACCGGAGTGACGACGTCCGCGTCGACGAGATCGTCGACCACGCTGCGGGCCATCGTGTCGTCGATGTCCGCCGTGTCGACCCTGGCGGCGTCGCGGTCCTGGGCGAGCAACTCTTTCTCGAACTGTTCGTAGTCGGCACTCGTGTCGTCGTGAGAATCGGGATTAGCCATTATGAGTCACGCCGCGCACGCTGTGGCGCGCTGCACGCCTTCTGGCGCCGATAAACACTCCACGCGAGACTGTAGCCCTTATTCGGTCCAGAGGGCCGTGATCCGGTCTTCGATCTCGTCGAGGACGAGCGCAACGACGTCACGATGGTCGTCCGGCCACGATGCGTCCTCGCCGGGCGTCGGGGCGGTGGGCGGGGGGTGGAAATGGTCCCGTGTATTGTGCGGATTCGGGTGCCGGTCCCACCGGCACTCCCAGGTATGGTCCGAGTGTTGCTCTCGATAGTGGAGTCTGAAGTCGTCGTTCGTGTACCAACGGACCGTCAACTGCGCCTCGTCGACAGCTTTTGGGTAGTACGATGGCGCAAAGACGACGTGGAGTTCCAGATGGCCGCTGGCGTCCGTGACGGTTGCTCGGGAGACCTGCCTCGTCGCTTGGAGCCGCGTCTGGAGGAACTCGAGGATTGGACGATCGATGGGGGCAGGGCTCCCGCCATCGCCTGTCGGTGGCACCATCGAGCGGGCTACCCGGACGCCTGTTCGCGTTCGCCATCCGTGCGTTGCTGACGCGCGCGTTCGTAGCGGTCACGCTCCTCGCGGGCGGTCGCCCAGTCGCCGAGGTCGCTGTACACGTCGTCGATGGTTCGCTCGTCGCTGTCCTCCGCAGCGGCGACGGCGTCGACTGCGGCCGGTGACGCGGCGTCGTACGTCGTCTCGTACTCGGTGATGCGCGTCGTCAGCTCACGAACGCGATCCTGCAGGTCCTCGACGGAATGGTCGGCCGCGAGCTGGTTGATGCGTCGCCACTCAAAATACGCGTCATTCCGTTCGTAGGTGGCCGGATGGCCATCGTGTCGAGTGACGATCCCCAAATCGTCGAACCAGCCAAGGTATTTCCGGGCGGTCTTGGGGTCACAGTCAGCGCTGTCGGCGATCGCGCTCGCCGTCGTCGGCTCGCGGGTCTGCAGGATGGTGCCGTAGATGCGTTGTTCAACGTCGTCGCTACTGAACGCATCCTCGAAGGGGGGCGGACCATCGGCGGCGTCTGTTTCGGACATACTCGGGATTGCAGAGCGAAGGATATAGTTCTTACTTCGGGGAATAGTTTCCTGATTAGAGTAGCGTACAGGGTGCTGCCTGGTTGGCTTCGAAAGGAGTACGATGTTAACCAACAACAGGTCGTAACTCAGGGTGTTGTTGGTTAACTCACGCAGGTCAGCGCATCTGGAGCTTTCGAGCAGGTTTGACGCTGAACGTATCTGGGTTGTCGACCGGCACGTCGTGACTGCGATCAGTTGCTTGTGACGACGACCGGGTGAGCCGGGTGATGAGATCCTCACGAACAGCCCGCCGACTGACTGTCGACTCGTGCCACCCAAGTCGTTCATCGTAGTGCCGTTTCTGAAACATCTCCCCGTTGTCGTCGATAGAGATGAACTGCGTTCGCTTTGCTCCCCACACGTTCGTAGAGACGTACTCCGCACCAACCTCTTCGTGGGTGAGCTCCACAAGGACACACTCAACGAAGGAGACGATGGAGAGCTGACTTCTCTCGTTGGGAACCGTCAGTTCGAGATCCGCCCACGGCGCTTCGCTTGATTGTTCTATCTGTTCGCCACGTAGCCGCGATTGCTGTCGCTCGTGTTCTGAAGACATGGTAGTTGAGTGGGCGCTCACTGCGCCCCTCACCCCTCTTGGGGGGTGAGAAAATCCACCGCGAATCGCGTCACCATCCGGTGAATGGATTCTGATATGTTTGCTGTAGACACTCTCGTTTGCTGGCCCTTCGGCCGGAGAGAGCCAGCGGCGTTTGCACCGGTGTACCCTAGCCTTCCTTTGGATAATTCTGGAGGTACAGTGAGAACCGAAACCCGCTTAGATTTGACGATAGGCTCGTCGGGCTGTTCTAAGGCGCTATTGATGTCCTCGACGAACTTCAAACACGGCTATCCGAAGTAATTGTACTTGACGAGGTGGTGAAAACCTCGAATTCGAGAGAACGGTATCAAATTCTGGGCAAAAATTCGACAACCGCGAATTACAGCAGTTGACGGAGGTTCGTTGCGACTCGTAGAGAAACAACTCTATTCGGCTGAAAACAGATGTTACAGTGCCTGAAAAGTGCACGACGAGGATTCTGACCTCTTCAAAACCGCACCTCTAATAAAAATTATATATGTGGTTCATTCGCCCATTGAAACTCAACGTGCCATCAGCGATTGAGACTTCCAACAGGGTCGCTTTGATCACATCCAATTGGTTCCCAGCAGAGCTAGAACTCTTCGCCGGTAGATTCCGCCTCATCCAGTTGGTCGTACATCTCGTCCGGGAAGGGAAGGCTTCCCCAGATAGAGTAGGGACACTGGTCCTGCCCGATGCAGTACCGCTGCATATCGTCGTTGTCGCAGTTCATCGGAAGCGGGGTGTCGCCACCAATCGTATTCGAGAACTCGTAGCGAATCTGGTAGTCGGTGACCTGTTCGTCGTACCACGGCCATCGTGAGAAGATGTCCTTGAGATCCGCGACAATCGTCTCGAGGTCACTGTCCTGGTACTGTGGCAGCCACATCACCATCCGAGCAAAGCTGTACAGATCCTTTCGGACTGGCTTCTTTTCGTAGAGGCGTTCGGCCATATTCGCCATACAGGGCAGTTCGAACAGATCTTCGATCGACTCGACGTCAAGGGGCTGGACGCCACGTGAAGACTCCTGAATCCGGTAGTGGTTCGTATTTCGGTGCTGTCGGATAGTGAGATTCCGATGGTCGCGCTGGGATGCAAGGAGATTCCCAAGACTCCGAGGACTCGAGATACGATTACACACATCTTGCTTCCAGTCCGCTTCTGGGTCGTACGCCTCTACTGCTTCAAACAGCTCTTTCGCCGAGTGGAACTCTCCCAGTGAGACGACCTCGTCTGGAACGTCTCGAATCGCGTCCCGGAGCACACGGATGGTCCGTTCACCCGGGTTCCAGTCTCGCCAGATTCGTTCGTGGTGTCCCGTCTCGATGAAGCGGTCAATGCGCTCTGTGATGGCCGACTCATTCGTTGTCAGCCACGTCAGCTGGTCTTCGGAAAGGTTCTCCTCTTGGACTCGCAGGAGCTTCTTGAACGCACGTCTGGCGTACTCGCGATACTTCGTGTCGAAATCACCGACCGGTACGTAGAGGCAGTTGTTCTCGACGCGAGTGAGCAGTTCTCCGGTCTCTCCTGGCTCGGTGTCGGCGTGAACGAGACAGTCCCTGGACGCCGCAGCCATCGGGATTTCGAGATAGAACCCCTCACCGAACTCGGGTATCTCCTTGATCCCTGTACAAACGCGACCAGGGTGCGGACCATCCTCTCCGGGGTCTTTCGCGTATAGCACTTCTGCAATATCCTGTTGAAGGCTCCCGTCACCGAATTCTCGAAGGAGGGACGCGAGGTTGTTGACATAGAGCTCGCGAATATCGTAGAGGACCTGCACCTTTCGTGGTGGGGCGTGCTCGAACTTCGGGTGTGCTTTGACGCAGATCGCACTCAACGTCGCGAGGATGGCGAGCGTTCCGGGATCGTCGACGAAGGGTTCCTCTGCGGCATTTGTCCTGATGTCTTCTTTGAACGCCGCTGTCCCGAACCGCTCGAGGTCGTTTAACAGATCGTCTGGTTGGTCTTCGCCGTCGACGATGTATCGATTGTAGCCCCGCGTGAACAGCTGGTTGATGCGAGCCGTGCCGTATTCGAGTGGGAGCGTCGCAACGCGATAGGCGGTGTGCTCGTCCTCGACAGGCGTCGACTGACTCATAACTGGAGCACCTCCGGTGTCGCAGACTGAACGTCGAAGGTCGGACTCTCTATCGGCGTGACGATACTGCAGACGTCAGCGTGCAACGAGTAGGGTAGTCGGGCGACTCGACGACGGTCGGCGGTAACCACTGGGTCGATGGGGATCTCGTAGGTGTCTTGCAGAAGTCCGTTCAGCACTTCTCGACTCTTGGCGTCGTACCGATGGGCAGGGTCCGTATCGAGGAGGTAGACGTGAACGCCCTGACCGCTGTACACCACCATCGTCTCCTCGGCGTTGAAGTCGTCCTCGAAGACATCCCGCAGTTCGAAGCCGTACTCGATGGCCCGTTCGAGATCTTCAAAGGCATACGGATACCCTTCGGGAGCGGCATCGAGGATTCCTGCGGCGTTGAGGAGCGCATCGTCGTCTCGGTCGTCGACATCCTCCGAGGCCGTATCCGCTGCTCGGTTCCTGGCGATATCTTTCGCGTCGATGTCGACGAGGAGGACCCAGGGCCGCTCCCAGTGATCCAGCGCGTAGTAGACTGCATCAGGACACGGGTCTGGTTTGTCAAGCAGGTCTGGATCTGCGAGCGCGAAGTTACTCCGACCGAGTGGATCATTCCGTGCTGGATGCCGGATGAATTTGAGGACGTCGTCGAACTCCTGAAACGCTGCCGTGGTCCGCTCTCCGGAGGTGTTCGTCTGCCACGTATCTCGCCGAATGAAGTCCTTGTCTGGGACTCCGTCTTTCCGTACCGGGTGGGGTTCTCGAAACGCGAGTGCGTACTGTTTCGGCCCTTCCGCTGTGATGAACGACGGGAGTTCGTCGACGTACGAGGGGAACTCCTCCGTGTAGTACCTGTAAATCTCCTCGCGCGTAGCTTGGCGCCAGCTCATAGATTGAACTCCTGGTCGAGTTTGTTGAAGCTCCGAATCGTTGTCATCCCTTCTGCGTCAAACGATTCGACGGCTTCCCGAATATCCGAGAATCGACGGGCTGCACGCCCACTCACACTGCTGTCTATCCGGTCGGCCTCAGAGAGACAGTCCAGCACCTCGACGACTGTCTCGCGTCTGTTGAACGCCCAGACAACGTTTGCGTCCACCGCACTCTGCTTGTCGTAGTCGTCGACCGGCGCGTGTTTGTTGTTACTCGCGAGTTCAGCTTCACCGACCCACACGAGGTCCCCGTCAGCATCGAGACCGGCAACATCGAACACCATCTCCTCATCGTACTCATAGTAGGATTCGACCTGTGCGACGTCTTCGTGGGAGTCTAACCACAGTTCGAGCAGCTTCACACCGACCTTGTGCGGCGTCTTCTCGCCGACATCTCCCTGACCAGGGCCGACCTTGAGTTTCTGGCCGAGCAGTTCTCGCCCTGCTGGGAGTACGGTGTAGTACTTCCGACTGCACGCTCGCCCTTCCTCCAGCAGGTCCTGGTCGATGAGCCGCTGCGTGTCTAGGTCATCAAAGTCGTCCTTGAACGCACTCATTGAATCCATAAGTCCATAATTCGGTGCGTCCCTGTTCATCACGTCGAGGACGCGAGTCAAGAACCGGATGTCGTCGTGAGTGAGTCCGCGCCGTCGGAGTTCGTCATCCGAGACGGTCACGCCACCTGCCTGTACTGGCGACGATCCGTTTTCGTCGACGGGATTCGTCTCCTCTTCTGTGGCCGACTCTTCTGACTCTACGGATCCCATATTCCCAAACAGGGAATTAATGGTGTCCGCGTCTTTCTCCCTCTCTTCGTCGGCTGCTGAACTACTGGTTGCCTGTCCGATGAACGATGATTGCGTCGAGTCCACAGGGCTAGTCGAGTCTGCGGATTTCGAACCTTCGTCGTTCGGTCTACTTCCCCAGCCCTCGTCTTTGGCTGTCTCCGGTTCGCTGGTAGTCTCAGCAAGCCCATACTGGGCCTGTGTTCGCTCCGAAAGCCGTGGGAGGGCCACGGTCTCGAAGTGGTCCTCCTGTTCGACAGAGAGCGGCTTGTCGCTCTCTGGATGGCCGGCTGATATCGGGAGCGGCTTCACCGAGAACGGGGCTGGCCCCGTCTCCCCGAATGACGGACTCGGGAGTTGGGCGATCCACTCCCCGCTGGGGAGCGTGTTGATCCGGTTCCGAAGGTCGGTCGGGCTCAAGTCTTCGTGGGCCAGCGACTCTGCGAGGTCGCGCTCGATGGAGATGTTCCCGATGAGCTTCGTCTTGATGTTGTTGAGGACTTCGTCGTAGGCGCGTTCGCTCCGGTTCCGGACCTGCCCGGGGAACTGCATCACCAGTCCCATGCTCAGGCCGAACGACCGGCCCTGTGGAAGCAACTGCTCAGAAACGAGTTTCGTTGATGCGACGGGGGCTGCCTCCTCGATGATGAGGTTGGTAAGGTTCTCGTAGTCCGTGTTCCCGTCACGTCGACGCACCTGTACTGCGTCCCAGAGGTTACTCAACAGGAGGAGTGTGATCGCTCGCTGTGCCTCCGGACGGAGATCTCCTAAGTCGAACAAGATCGTGGCGTCTGCGTCTAGGAACTCGCGGAAGTCGAAGCGGTTGTCGATGTATTCGCCGTTATCGTCCTGTTCCGGGACGTGACTGAAGATCCGTCGCAGGTGTGCGTCCTCTCTGAGCTTATCAAGGCGGTTCCCGACGGCGTCCATCGACACCTGGAACCGGTGGTCGTCCTTCGCAAAGTGCCGTGTGAGCGACTCCTCGACGTTCCTGTTGGCCGCCGAAACTGGCGGAACAGTCCGCTCGCGTTGCATCTGGAGTGCAGCCGCAAAGAGTTCATCGAGGCCGAAGGCGTCACTACCGTATCCCTCGTCGAAGAGCGCCTTGATGAGGTAGCTCAGGATCTCGTTGGCGACAAACGCTTGTCCGTACTGTTCGCGACCCATAACCATCCGCATAATGTCGTGGAAGTGGTCGACCTTGTCCTGAATCGCGTCTTCACGGTTTCGTCCGGCCTTGAGCGCAGGCCGGATGTCGAAGAAGGAGAACGCAGGAACTGTCTCTGGGACGCGGAACTGGTAGACGTCGTCCACCCCGTGGAAGTGTTCGTAGTGGCAGCGAAGGTAATTCGCGCACATGCCATCGCCTTTCGGATCGACGATCACGACGGGTCCGCCAGTCGTCTCCCGGAGGGACAGCGCGTCGTTGATGATGGCCTTCGATTTCCCGCCGCCTGTCGATGCGAACCGGCCGTAGTGCGTCGTCAGGAGCTTGGGCGGAATCCGAATCGGGTTCGGTTGGGGAACTCCGTTCTCATCGAGTGCATACCCGATCGCCATTCCCTCTTGGAACTGTTGAACCAGGTCTGGATTGGGCCACGGAAGCGGGTTTCTGCTTTGCTGTTCAGCGCGGGTACCGCGTGTTCCTTCTACTGTGAGTTGCTCAGACGATGGGACAAGCACAAAGGTCGCGAGTTCCGTCCCACAGAGGACGAAATCCGGTCGGGTCTTGCCTCGGCCGGTCGTAATCTCTCGATCAAGTAGCCGATGGAGGGCAGTCCGGGCGTTCTTCTCCTTCGTCTTTTCTCGAAAGCCGTCAGCACGGAATCGTTCCCCCTCGACTTCGTAATAGGGGCCGTCAACCGGGTCGAACACGGGACGAAGGGAGTTTATCTGGACCGCGAGGTCGTCGCGGGCTTCGTCATCGGTCGGAACGCCGACTGCTCTAATGTTGGCAGTGAACGACCGCTTGGGATTCTTCGCGTCGATATACTCGATGCGCTTGGCGACTGACTCGCTGAGCTGTTTCTCGTCGCGATTACTCCGCTGATCTTCGACCTCGAGGAGGGAGCCAATGATTTCCTGGAAGAAGGTGTCCCGTCCGTCGACAAGATCCTCTTTTCTGATCTCAGCGTCGGACTGCCAGCTTGTCCGTCGCTGGAACACGACCTGAAACGCTACTGGTGACGCCGCCTCCATCAGGTGGTCGACGAGTGACGCGAGAGTCGCACCGGGCTGGTCGATAGCAGCCAATCCGTCGTCTTCGTCCCCGGATGCGAAGGGCGTCAACGACGTCATCCAGTCTTTCTTTCGGGTGGCTGAACCAGACCAGCGTACGCCGACTGGCGAGACGGCGTCGACGGTGGGCCGAGCGAGTATTGTTCCCTCTGCCGTCTCGGTTGGCTTTTCGAGTGTCGTCAGTGGTCCCTCGTCCGGAACTGCATTTGGAGGTCCAAGCTCAAATGCCGTCTCCCCAATCTCGACGAAGTGGCCATAGGACGAATCGACTGTGGCACCACCATCTGCAAGGGAGGATGCTTCGGTCGTTGGTGTCTGGTCTTGGTCACGCTCCTCGCTGCCAAGCTCGTGCTGCTCGTCGGGACCAAATTCGTACTGTAGCTGCCCTGCTTCGTAGTGTTCAATGAACTCTGCTGGTGTGAATTCGACTGGCTGAATGAGTCGTGAAGCGATGTCGACGTCGACGCGTTCGATGTCGAACGTCTCGGGATAGATCGAACGAAGGCGTTTTTCGAGTGTGTCAAGATGCTCGTCGGCGCCGTAGAAGAACTCGACAGGGTCGTCCGCTCCCTCAGATAGTGCGAGAAACTCGAACTTGGGCGGTGTCTTACTGTGGAGTGGGTTCAGCTTCTGCGCGAGTCCAGTTGACTCCGCCGTCGTCAGTTTGTGCAGGCTTTCGAGGACCCGAGGGATTCCCTCGGGATCCAGGCCTTCTGATGTTGGCGTGACTCGGAGATACTCACGCATCGTCTACCCCCTCCATCGAACCGCCGTCAGGTGTGGCGGAGATGGATTCCGCGTCACTCGACTGTCTGTTAGTCGATTGCTCTTCCAGCTTCTCTCGGAACTCCTGGACGTCCGTATCAACTGCGCCTTCACCAGCGCCGGGGAGTGAGGAACGGCGCTGTTCGGTCGGGTCGAAGTCGATGACTTGCTTCTCCTTGGGCATCGCCTCAACCTTGATGCCGCGCCATTCTCCGTCGACGCCGACGAGCGCCTCGGAGAACCCAGCATCCTCGTTGCCGGGGACTGCGTCCTGTACGTAGCGCATCTGTGCGTAGTTCAAGCCGAACTCGTCGGCCCACTGGTCGTCCATCCCGTCTAAGCGATGGAACTGCTTGACGGCACACTGATCGAGGATGGCTTCGGATTCGGCGTGCTCGAAGAACTCGTCGACGGTCTGGGTAACGAGACGAATCGAGAGGTCGTGGTGGCGGTGATGGCGGAACACCGTCTCGAGGAACGCCAGACTCGCGGCGTCTTGCATAATGTAGCGCGCCTCGTCAATGACGAACACGACCTCCTTGTCAGTCTCCTTCGCCCGCTCGTACACAAGCGAGATGAGCAACTGCATCGTCAGCGCCGTGCTGCTATCGACGCTACCCTCCTGCTGGGCGAGATCGAGGTAGATGACCTTCTCGTCACGGATGTCGAACTCCGAGGACTTCCCGAGATTGGCGTGGCGACCCTCCTCCTCGAAGGGGCGAAGCTGGTCCAGCAGCCACGTCGCGTCTTCGCGGATCTTCCCGGCCTCCTCGTCGGATCGGACGACGAACGCCTCGGGATTCGCAACTATGTCCTCGAAGACGTCCATTATGTCCCGGATGGTCGGGCTGGGGTTGCCGTGCGTCGAGATATCGTCGGTGATGTCGTTGCGCTTGTAGGCGCGCTTGAGGCCGAGTTCGAGCGTCGTCCGACGATCACCGAGCGAGATGCCCCGCAGTGCGAAGAAGTTCGTCAGGAAGCTCATTGCGTCGTCGAGCTTCTCGTTGAATGGGCTCGCGTCCTCACCCATCGCACGCTGTACGTGGTCGGGTGTCTGGCGGATCTCCAGAGGATTCAGACCGAGCGTCCCACCGACAGTGATGCGTTTTGCACCGAGTGCTTCGGAGACGCCCGCCCAGTTGTTGAGCGGTTCGAGGATGATGCCGATGCGGTCCTTGCTCTGCTCGATCGAGCGGATGAAGTTCTGTTTCGAGCCGAACGACTTCCCGGACCCAGTATCGCCGACGGTGAACATCGCATACCCGTTGTCACGGGCGAACGGGTCAATGACGACCGGACTCTGGTTGTCCTTGTGAATCCCGAACTCGACTCCGCCCTCCTCGAGGATGGTCGCATTATGCGGTGACGAGAGGAGTGCGCCAACGGCTCCACCAAGGGCGATAGATTCTCGCCCGAATACGTTGTCACCAATGGGGGCCGCTGACTGCAGCGCGAGGTCCTGCCGACAGATTGCGGTCTTCGGCGTGAGGTTCGCCGGGTCGTCGCGAAGGGCGCTCTTGACCTTCTGGACAGAGTCCCTGAGGTCATCCTTGTCGGCGGCGCGAACCGTGACGAACATCCCTTGGTCGAAGACGTTCGCACCGCTCTCGACGGCTTTGTAGGTCGCAGCGGCTTCGTTTGCTCGCTCCTGAAGGTACGCACTGCGGACGCTCTGTTCCAGATCGGCGTCAACCTGGAGGTCGTCAGCGATGTCCTGCAGTTCGTTCCGCGCTCGCTGCTGGTTCTTCGGGGTGATGTGGGCTGTGAGGTCGAATTCGACGTCGGTCAGCTCGAAGAGGTCGCTCAGATAGCCGTCGTTCGGGTAATCGGCGTAGTCAGCGATATACAGTGTCGTTGTCCACTGCTCGCCGACGTTGGCTGCTCGAGTCTCCCATTCGATGGCTGCCGGCGCAGTCACTGTCTGATGCGACTCGGAGATATCGTCGAGGAGTTGGCTCTCTACCTCTCCTTCGTGTAGTGTCTCCTCGTCAAGGACATCCGAGAAGTTGACTTCAGGTTCATCATCGGCAGTATGTCGGGTCCAGAAGCGTTTCCCGATCGCTCCGAGGGCGACAACCAACAGGAGATACATCGCTGTGCCTTCAGATGACGTTGGATTCAGTAGCCACTCGGTGAGTTGAGAGATCGCCTCACCGCCGGCCTGCAGGACGGCGCTACGCATTGGTCTCATCCTTCCGCTTAGAGTGGCCGATGATCGGTTGCTCGCGAACAACACGCTCGGATTCGTCATCGTGCTCACGACCATTCCAGAAATCCATATTCAGGACGAACAACTCGACCGTACTGAGCCGACGAGCAGACCACCCGGATGCTTGTTGAATGAATTCGGCACGAACGTCATTCACGCGGCTGTCGAGCTTCTCGAACATCTGGGCGCGACGTTCGACGTCAGTGAGATCCTCACGGCGTGTCACAAAGGGGTTGAACAGGAACCCGATGACGGGGAATTGCGTCAGTTTCTCCGCAGGTGTGCCTTCATCTCGATATCTGTCGTAGACTTCGAGCGGGGTCACCTCGACACCAATGTAGTAGCGAACTTGCTGGATGCCCCGATCACGCATTTCCCTGGGGCGGGTCTCGCGGTACTCTGCAAGAAGTTCCCGGAAGATCGGGTTCTGCGTGACGTCCTCGTCACTGAGCCGCTTCTCGATCGTCTCAGTGATCTGTTCGACTGGAAATGACCGCGTTGTCGCGTGGAGTTTGAGTTTCGAGTCCAGTTCCTTGTTGGCGAAGTCTTCGCCGGCCGCCTGGAGCTGGGCCCAGTCGTCGGACATCGCGAAGTCCATATTGTCGGGGTCGATCTCGATGAACGCTTCCATCGTCCCATCGGCCCGTTGAATCGCTCCAGCTCCGGGCCACGCCCGCTTAACGTTCGTGAGGTCCTGCGTTCGCTCGTCTGGTTTGAATGGGGTGTAGTTCGCAAGCCCGCCCTCGTTTCGCTCTGTCTCGTTCGTGCTACTGTCAGCCTCCGCTGGAGCACTGAATGTGACTTGTGGGCGCTTCGCGTACCGATAGACGTCCTTCGTCCACGTCCACGCGTTCAGGTGGTCAGGAGAGACGTAGATGACTGCAACACCGAATCCAAGCCCGCCAGCCACGAGCGGGAGCGCGAGCGATTCGACGCCGGTGAGACTCGCGATGAAGAGTGCGATGATGGGGAAGGCGATGAGCACGCCGACATCGCCCTCCTCGATGTTGAGATAGGGGATGTGGTTCTCCTCGCCAAATTGGTTCATAATACGCCGTGCGGCCGCGTCTGAGTCTGTAGACATTTACTGAATTCCTCGGTCGTACTCCATTCCGCGTTTGTCACTCGATGCGTCTGCAGTGGCCCCACTCGGGTCATTCTCGGTGCGACGGTACGAAGGGGCACTATCCTCAGTTCCGTGTCCACCTCGAGCCGCGGCCTTCTGTGCAAGGGCTTGACCGGCGGCTGCTTTCGGTCCCCACCGTGCTGCGGTTGTCGCAACACCGGCGCCACCGACGTAGGCGCCGGCCGCGACACCGCCGATTAGGGCTGCCCCTTTCGTTGCACCGCCAACGACTCTGGCTGTCAGCGGAGTCGCGAACTTGAACGTCTTCCAAGTAATGTAGAGGGCAATCAGCGGGAGTGAGACAGCGACTAGATATCTTAGAAATGCGCTATTTGGAGCGAGTGACCCCTGTGAGTAAAGCAGATCGTATCCTTTGAAGACAACTGCTGCCGGGAGAGGGAGGACTGCAAGAGGGACAAATCGCTTGCTGAATCCCATCGCGATATCAGAGAGAACAGGGATATTGCCGTAACCGAGTGCAAACGCAATTGGCATACCATACACGTAGACGTAGAGAAGAACATCCCGGATGTAGTAGAGCGCTTCAAGCGCCCACATCGATAGTCCACCAATGAGGGCGAATATCAGCGCTAGTCCTGGATTGGTTAATGACGTTTCAAGAAAGTTGAGCATCACATTACCAAGTGAGCTGAGACTAGGTATCAGGGCAATTGTGAACCCATCCACGATGTGGAGGCTGAGAACGCTCAACCAATACCAGGTGATAATCAAAAATGCGCCAACCCAGGCGGTCTTCTTTGTTTTTCGATCTTCGTAGGCGTTCCCGACATTGAAGATCCGGAGAGTGTGTCGTCCCTGGACACACATCACTAAGAGAAGAAGTGCAATTAGCATTATTTCACCACCAACCAAGGCATCTCGAATTGCTATCCAAGGGTCATTTGTCGGGGCACCAAAGACGAACGCACCGTCTGTTTGTGGGGTTGGGGACCCAAACATCTCCTCTGTTAGAGTGTCGTAACCGGTCTGGAGCCCCTGCATAAAGAGCCCAATAATCCAGCCGACGACACCCTTGAATCCCTCAAGAACGACATCAATTAGATCAACCATAGCTACGTCTCACTGAGGGTGATATCACATCCATCTGGTTCTGATGATGCTGAATACTGGATGTCATATTTGTTCGCAATACGGAGGACACCAACCTGTGTCTCAAGAGCGAGTTCAAACTCCCCACTCTGCTCATCTTCTGTACAGGATGTACCTGCACCGGGGACGAAGGCAAATGGTGACCGGGAACTATAGACCGTGATTTGTTCTCCAGCACTTATGACGACTTGATTGACCTCTGATTCAGATTTCGGGTCGTATATGCCACTAACATCGTCGCTGTCCGCATAATTCGTGCCTTCTTCATCAGAGGGGTACGGGACATCACCACTGAAGAGTAATTTCGTTATGGCATCTGGACCGCTACCCCGATTCTCAACCGTCACGAAGGCTTCTTCCGTAATCTCATCTCTTGGTCCATTCCACATCTTTTCGGGCTGGTTTCTCCCGATTCCCATATCAACGATTTCAAGGTCTGGTTGAATGGAAAGCAAGGTCTCTGCTAGGGCATCTCCATTTCTCAGCGCAATCACGCTGTATTCTCCAGATGCGTAGGATGTTCCAATCGCGAATGAGACCCGTTGAGCTCCTGCAGCCACATCACGTGTTCCGAAGAGCTCACCGTTCGGTTGGATGAGGTTGATTTGATCAACGTCAGCGTCAGGCGAAAATTCGACAACGAGTGTGGTCCCTTCGACAGCGACTCGTTGCAGCGGGCCGTGACCGTCTGGAGAGTCGGTCACATCATCAGGCGTGCCAGAGTCTCCATCGTTGTTCAGACAGCCAGCAACGCTCACAAGCGCCGCACTTGCGGCTGTACGAAGGGCGGTTCGTCTACTGATAGGTGAGTTGTATCTTGTCATTGGTCTTGTTGGAAGAGGTCTTCTGGACCAAGCATTCTGAGAAGACGATGTCCGGCGTAGAACATCACGAAGAACGGGATCAACTGCCAGAAACTCTCAAAGATGAACGCGAACCAGCCGTCGATGGTTCCGAGTGGATGCCAGCGCACCGTCGCTGTATCACTTACATACGCAGGGTTCTTCCCCAGCCACGATCCCGGATAATACCGGGCGGTGTAGATGTCAGGATCATCAAGCGTGACGAGAGCGATACCAAAGGCATTGGTCTCAACTCGCTTCTCACCGATTGTGATGTACCCCTCGCGAGTATCCCCACCGATGGGACTCCAGCGGCTCTCATTAGCGAGGACAATAGGATCGCCAGTCTGTGAATCACGCAACTGCACCTCCACAAGCGCTTGTGACTGGTTCTGCCACAGGATGTCGGCTGTCAGGGTACTCTCGCGAAGTTGTCGTTCGGATCCGGACGGCGGTTCGACAATTGAGGCATTAACACCCCGAACGATGCCGGCGACACGAAGGGCCTCTCGATCAAGGGTCTGCGATCGGACCGCAACCCCGTATGTCGTCGTATAGGACTGGTTTACGACTTCAATATCGACGTTCTCGTCGATCGTCCCGGTAGGAGTCCCGCGCTTGATACCCCACGTCTCGAGAATGTCTGGTCCATCTCGCACGGGTTCTGCACGGGGGCCAATCCGCGACGGATACGCGTGAACGTACACTGGGATCGCATCTGATTCATATTCTGTGCTCGCAGTCTGATTTGCAGAGACGAGCGTGTCCCAGTTGGTGTCACGAGCGGTGTAAAAGCGCCAGATCCCACGGACACGTGCATCCGTCTCATCAGTGAGTGTATAACCCTGCCACGGCTGGGTTTGGAAGATTGCGACTCCAGCGTCACCGTTCGGGAATGTCGCGTAATACGGCGATGCCGAGAGGTCATAGATCTTGACGGCTATTGAATCGGAGACGGTGTGAGTTTCAGTGTGATAGCTGACAGTGCCAGCGGACTGAGTACCAGCGCCGGTTCGGACGGCCTGTCGCAATCGCACGTGGATATCTGCTTCCAGCGTGAGCGTTGCATTCCAATCGTCGCTGATCTGATAGTCAAGAACCGGCGTGTGTGTGCCACTCGTCTTCGCGATGGTCTCCCCATCTTTCTGGAGGCGAATCTCTTCAATCTCGTGGGCCGCGAGAGACCAAGTGGTGCTCTCGGCTGTGTCGCTTTCGTTCGGCACACGAACGCGATAGTCGATAAAGCCGCGGAGCGTGCCCTCCGGTGCAATATAATGAGGCGTGACGCCGGATTCGAGATGCCCGTGCGTCGAGGGTTGGACAGCGAATATTGTTGCGTGGGCGTCTTTGATGAATTCCCCATCGTGTAGCGCCGCGTGAGGTGGATAGACAGACGTCTCTGTGTCGCCGGCGTTGAGATCTGTGAAATCATTCCGGGTCCACGTGGCGGCGGTCGCCGGTGGTCGCTTGAACGTGATATCTGTCCCGTTCGCGAGTTGGTGGATGACCGTCCGGGTGTCTCCATAGCGCTGCTGGTATTCCGCCTGTGTAATGTAGGCGTCTGCGTCACGAGACCAAAGCGTGGCAGACTCATTTTCAGTGAGTCCATTCGCTTCGGTACCGGGCCGCGGCGGATTCGCTGAGACGACGCTTGTGATGAGACTCGCTATGAGGATAGCCACAATGAACACCGCAACCGGCGATGGAATCGGAGATCTCACGAGTGCGTTGGAGACGGCTTACCAGGGCGCGAGATCAACACACTGGGCTAATGGCAGCCCCATCACAGAACCAGCCACGGTGTAGAGGGGTCCCAGAATAAGCAGGACTACAGCGGATTTCATCGCGGACCGCTTGTGCCGCTTGAGTCCTTTCTTCTGATCGGGGTTGAGCGTGAACATCTCAATAAGAGAGTCAGCCTGCCAGACGACCGCCAGTCCGACGATCCCCAACGCAGTCGAGAGCTGGAAGAACCCCTCAATCATCCCTGGGAGGTTATCAGCGCTACAAACAGCACTCTGTGACGTCTGTTGGGCAAGCGCAGGCTCAACAGCAATTACTGAGAGAAGTACAATTGCGACCGGAATGTGCAGTTTGAGAGGCCCTGCTGTGAACGAATGCGGCGTTTCACCGGTTGTGTTGGAGTCAGATCCGTGCATACGTGTGAGTGTGTCGCTGCCCGCATTCGAGACGCTCCGAGCGCTCTCAGAGAACGGGACATCAGCGTTCCGTTCTAGCACTGAGTGGTGTCGTATATGAATTTGAACATTCGTGCGTATTATTGAAGAATAATACGAATGTTCTAGTATTTGATAGCACTTATAGCAACAATTAGATCTAATTATTCAAAATTAAGCCCAAGTAATAAAATTATAAGCCAAATAGTATATTATATTCTGTGATTACAGTATACTATAACGAGCGAAGAACAAGTTCAATAACATAGACAGATTAGCTGCCTGTAATGGTGGGGTCAGACGTTAGACAACGCTTACTCGTGGTGCTCGTTCTCGTCTGCGTCTGTGGGCTCTGTAGCGTTTCCCGTCCCGGCTAGGGAGCTGTCGATTCACTCGCATTGAATACGACATACTCACCGACCACCGGACTCGGTGGCGTATAGGTGAACGCTGCCTCTGCTTGGAGTGGGTTAGACGAGAGACACCCAGAAAGTGCCGTAAGATCAGCGATAGCCCCTCCACGGAGGAGATTGCGGCGCTTCACACGCTACAATAAATTACAATCCCAATGAAACTTTCTCGTCTTCCAGACGCAGTCTGTCTCTTTCGACGGGAACGGGCGGACGGGTTGGTCTCTGTTATGTCTCCGACAACCCTAACTCGTATCCATTACTAGTAAAGGATACCAGTAAATATAAGTAACTGGTAAATAACAGGTTTGAGTGTAGCCAATGAACACGAAATTCCGTACGGTCACTGTGCTGGTGCTCTCGCTCGTGCTCGTGGGGAGCACGATCGGGTTCCCACTAGCCGCCGGAGTTGCGAGCGCACAAGAGACGAACACCACCGCTACCGCGACGTCGACGCCAACGCCGACTGCATCGGACACCACGACCGCAGCCGCCTGTGAGGACCCGAGCCTTCCGCAGATGGACGCTGCCCGGCTCTACGCGCCTGTCCAACAGATCGAGGCCGGACAGCCCGGCCGCATCGAGGGTGGTTTCGACCTCGACAATCAGGCAGAGTGTCCTGTCGTGGTCGAGGTGCGACTGATGGTCCAATCCGGGATGAGCATCAGTGGCGGGAGTGACTGGGGCTCGACCGCGGCCGGGATGGTCTCTACCGAGTTCACGATCACGCCGGACGGCTCTGACACTGAAGACATCGCTGCAAACGTCTACAGCCGAAACACCGGCGAAGCCCGTGTCGACGCCGAAATCGAATACTGGCCTCAGGGACACCCCGAGATGAGCCAGAACCTCGACAGCCAGCGGTTCTACTTCGATGTCACCGAACCGGCCACGGAGACGGCCGCTGGTGGTACCGGCGGCGGAAGCGATGGTAGCAGCATCCTGTCGGGTCTCTCGAATCTCGATTCGGAGATTCTGCTGTTCTTCCTCGCCGCACTCGCCATCGTGGGGATGATGTATATCGCCCCCAAGCTCGGGATCAACCTCGGCAAGTAAGCATCGACCGTCTCTCGCCCCAGCCATCCAGGGCAACTATCGACGCGCTCTTGGGGGAGTGACAGCGGGTCTCGCCGGCGGGGATACGAAACGCAGCGACTACAATCCAACCAACCGTAAAACACAATGTTCGACAACATTTTTGGCGGCTCAGACGACGAAGACGACGACAAGGACGACGTCCAGCGAAACGGTGCCGATAGCGAATGGGACATCGAAGTAACGGGACACACCGGCTTCAGGAGCTCGAGTAGCAACGACAGCAGCTCCAGTAGTGGATGGTTTCGGACACACACCATCTCCCTCGATTTGGACTCAAGTGAGGGGACGGCATCAACGGACACACAGTCGCCGTCCCAGCCGTCGCAGCCGGCGGTACCCGACGAGCCCACGACAGGACCATCGCCCGGGTCCAGTTCGTACGACCGTGGGACGTTCGTGTTCCCCGATAGCCGCGACTTTATGCAGAAGGTCGAGGCACGCGGTCTCAACGGGGCACACAACCGCGTCGAAACAGTGTACGTCCTCGCAGGCAACTCCTATACTATGCCCACGGATTTGTTCCGACTCGACAATCCGTCGTACTACAAGTCGGCGACGCGTCGGAGTGTCGTCTCTTACGGCCGGAAGATGGCCAACAAAGTTGCGGCGCTCTATCCCGACGGCAAGGCCCCCAAACTGTTAGTCCGGTTCCACACGCACCCGGGCGGTTCAACCCGACCGAGTGACGCCGACAGACAGAGTGCTGCGCAGATCAGAGACACCTTTGCTGAGGCCTTTGGGACGAGTGACTTCGAGTTCTTCCAAGGGATCCACGCCTACAAGGACCACGGCAGCAACCCCTCGCCTTCGGAACGCCACTCGCCGACGGCCCGCAGCAATTCGGTCTCCTGGCGGGGCGAGCAGTATCGACACGAACTGGCTCTCTTCGGACCGAAGTTCCAGAACCCGCGGAAAGCAGTGGTGAGCGATGACTAAAAAAAGCGAGAAGCTCGCAGCGGCGCTTCAGCAGTTAGACGCCGAGACTGCTGAGGGTCTCCAAGATCTCGCGGAGAATAATCCCGAGTTACTCCGAGAGACGCTCAGCGACCTCGGCTATCTCCCGACTGTCAATCAAGAGTCGCAGGCGGCGGAGAAAGCAGCTGAGCTGCCAGACGCTCAGCGTCGCCTTGCGGACGCACTGCAGGAGATGGGGAGTCCTCGTACTGCCGAGGAAGTCGTCGACCTCATACAACACGAATTCCCCGAGATCATCGACGAGTTCCAGTCGGCAAAACACCGCCCATGGATGTCGACGCAGTTGAACGAACTCGTCGAGCGTGGTCTCATCGGTCGGTTCCGCGACGGACGAACGGTCAGATACACGTTCAAACCAACCGAGGCAGTTCGTCACTGGGCGCTGCACAACAACCGATTCGTCGAAGATCTCGAACGCGGGACCGCCCGCGAGATCGCCGACGATACCGGAATGCCCGTCCGTACGGTTCGCGAAGCCATCGACGAAATTACAGCGGAGAGTGACTGAAATGTACGACCCAACGCAGGAACCCAACCGCGATCCGAAAAACAGCACAGAGAACGAGCACTCCGATGTGGATTCCGTCGAAGATGAGGAGCCGTCATCGGATGACGATGATGCTGTCCCGGCGGTCAACGAGCGCACCGATCCACGCGTGACTGTCCAGACGGTCACGGAACTTCACCGCCGTCTCCTCGACGTGGACAGCACAGTTGGTGACCTCGAAGCGATGCTGACAGTCATCACCGAACTGCTCGCGGCTGACGAGAACGTGGCCACTGAGGAACTACAGGGAGAGGTCACCGACGTTGTCGAACAACTTGATGCGGCAAGCGCACAACTTGATGAGATTGCAAGTGCCGCTCATCGGTTCCAAGAGCTGATCGACGAACAGTCTGGCGACACAGCGGGTGGAAGCGATGCTGAGCCCGATGGGCGAGAGTGGACATCGGTCTTCGACGATGCTGATGAGTACGTCAGAAACACGACCGCGACGACTCCCGACGAGCAGTAGTACTTGCTGTTCCCCTAGGATCTGGGTCCTGACACGTTCTGCAGTAGGTTCGTTCGGTCGTGTAAATATCTCGGATGGTACGTTGTCGTTACGACGTCACCGTGATCGGGATTTGGACGCTTCGTGACTCTCTGTTTTCTGTATCGTCTCCGAAGTAGTAGACCGCATAGCCAGTGATCGTATGCTTTCCAGGTTCGTTCGGCTCGATTTGGATGCGGAGCCCTTTGGACTCCCCTGGATCAAGGACAAACGTGGACGTATACTGTCCCTGGCCGCTCTCAATGAACGCACCTCCAGTCACGGACACCCCGGTTGGAGTTTCAATGATCAACTGAATCGTGAGGTCTCTGTTCCCGACAAGGTTCGCAGCGCTGAATTGCAGGGATGCGGACTCATCCACCGAAATCCCCGTCTCACTCCCTTTGAGGAGGATGTTCACCTGCTCGGTGTCAACCTGAAGTCGATCCTGAGTCGACTCGCTGGACGCCTTGGACTGTACGTAGACCCGCTGTACGCTCTCGTCGACCGAACAACCAGGACCACTGCCCAATTCGGCGCAGGCATCTGAATTCGCCACAAATGCGGTTGCGACTCGGAGCGTTGCCGTGAATGCGCCGGGGCCGTCTGTCCGAATCGTGACTTTCTCGCCGTCCCGGTAGACCTCGTCGCCCGCCGCGTCTTCGAACTCCCATCGATACGCTTCCGCAGTTGAGCCCGACGCATCAAACACAATCGGTTCGCCAGCCACGGGATTCGACGGTTGGTATGTGAACGACGCCTCGGCCGCGGTAGCGAGACAACCGGACAGTCCTGTCATCATCCCTGCTGCCCCAAGTGACTGGATTACCTGCCTGCGCCTCATCGGGTTCCAATGATACCTACCGTCTCTTATAACTCGTTACTCTGCTGCGAGTGGGGGACCTGCGACGTGAATGTGTGCCGTTAACCACCTCCAAAAGGCGATTAGAGAGGTTCACACTAAACCTCTCTAAGGATATGCGCATCATTACCATACGTCTGTAGGGTGGAGTATGCTGGTATGGGTCTGGCTGCTCCCGTGTGCGTGAGCCCGCGGACGAACGGGTGCGCTATCGCTCGCCATTGGAGCCTGCCTCCGAACAGCGGCATCAACCACAGTGTCTTCCACGGGGTCTCGACCCCGATTCGGACGGTCACATCGTATGGGTGACTCAATTGGTCCAGAACGGGGGCCAGAAGGGCGACTCCATTGGCCGGCTTGGCACAAAGGGTGTTGGAGAGGCAAATCGGCGACGTGCTGTCACCTCTGTCGAGCACGGCTAGTGGCGATTCCACTTCGATATATTAGTCGACCGCTCAGTGTGATCGCACTGAGCCTCATCAGTACACTTGTCGTTGGCATTGCCATCCACGAACTGGCACATATTGGGTGGTATTATGCGTCAACGGGAGTGCTCCCAGTCTGTGACTCTGGGTCACTACTGTCCCACCAACACGGCTTTATCTGGACGTGTACTGGGGATCTCTCTTCCTTAGGGAAGACACTGGCCGGTCCTCTGTCAGGTGGGCTGTTCGGGTTGGGGATGATGTATGTCGCAAGAAAGCGAGCAACGAGTCCACAGCGAACCGGGCTATTCGCAGGTGGATTGCTACTTTGGATTACGAACTCGCTCTACGGTCTCGGATGGCTACACGGAGTGTATGTTGAAAACGGCGACGTCGTCCTCTTGGGTGATGGTGTCGTTGCCATCCTGCAGGCCGGATACGCTGCACAGATCCCCGGGCTTGTGTTGTTATTTCTCGGAATGTACCTTGTCGCGCGCTCGGTCCAGTTTCGCGACCTTTCAGAGTGATCTCAATCGGCTACTCGTTCGATAGAGATGAGGACGCAGACGTTTCCCACGCTACTGTTGTCGACGGGAAGGGGAGTTGGAAGGGGGCCGAATGTGCCTCTGACGGACTGCGCTTGGAGAGAGGAGCGCGAGAATGGAATATCTTTTGATACTGCTCTGTTAGTTCTGTCGGGATACTGGTTTCTAGATGGTTTTTATTCGAGTCACTGCTGAAGAGTCCTTAGTAGTTCACAGCAAGTCGTCGGGGAGTTCATCGGCGTGCTCTCGCAGCAACTCAAGCAGGAGTCGGAGTTCGCCGTATTTGGGTCCCTTCACGATTTTGTGTTTCCTGGTTCCAGCGGATGAGTCCCGCCTCTTCTAATCGAGGAAGATGCAAGTGATAGATTTCAGCCTGAAGAGCCTCTAACGCGCGCTCTCCCTCGTGAACATCTTCTGGAACAGCGACGGTATCTCGCTGTGGATTGTGTTCGAGTAAGGTGACGACAACTCGGCGGCGATGAATATTCGCTAACGCCTCGAAATACTCGTCCATCGCCCCTAGCGTCTCGAACTCCTCTCGGAAGTGTGTTATGCCTTCACAATTGAGGGGGTCTTTTCTGTAGTCAGTTCAGAATAGGAAGAGACGGCAGCGGAACATCCAGGATCCAGTAGAGACGAACGTCGCCTAAGAGTGCGGCGAGAAGCACCAAGAGGCCGCCGAAGGTGAAGATCAAATACCAGAGCACGTAGTGGTGGAACACATCCAGCAACAGCGCTGCCACCGGTGCGATCAGCCCCACGATCCAGAGCACGACAAAGAGTTCTCCGGCGTTCTGTGGACCGAGGACTGGCGAGAGAATCACGCCGAGTAAGTACGCCGAAAGCGCTGTCGAGATCCACCCATAGGGGAGCGGAAAGAGCAGTCCGACGAGACCTTCTGGGGCGCGCTGGATCCGTTGTTTGACGCTCACGGCGGTGTAGAGGTACTTCCCCCAGCACACGGTCCAGACGTACTTGAGCTTGAGATAGAGCTGCCGCGTTCGAAGCCAGACAACTCGGTTGGGATTTCGATACTGCTCACCCAGGCGAGTATAGTAACGACTGGCAAATAGCCCGCCGATGACGGCGATTCCGGCTGCGAGAATCCACGGTGCGGACGAGAGCAATCCACGACCAAGTCCGGTGACGACGCGTTCGATGCGTTCGGATACTGTGGGGGGCGGCGGCTGCTGTGTGATCGAGAGATCAATTGCACGACCCTGTCCACCGGCTTTGTCGTCACCGAAGTAGTAGACTGCCTCCCCGGTGACGGCGTACTCGCCTGGGCTGTTGGGACGGATGAAGATCGTCGTGCCTTCTGTCTCGCCGGGGTCAAGATGTACCGTCCGGGTGAACTGACTCGATCCTGCGTCCACGTTTCGGGCGCCTGAGACGGCGACACCGCTCGGTGCTTCGAGGATCAACTGCACCGTCAGCGGCTCGGAATTCGTGACATAATTCGTCGCGCTGTACTGAAATACCGCGTACTCCTCGGGACCGACCACGGTGCGAGAGCTTCGTAAGTAGATGTTGACCCGCTTTGTGTCGATATCAAGTGGTTCTGCGGTCGTGTTTTCGGTGGTGTTGGCACTACTGCTCGCGTTGGCCGTATCGCCGGCCGCGACTACCACGCCGGCGCCGAGAGAACTGACCAGTAGGAGGATCACGATGAGACCGACCCCGAAGCGGCGTGTCTCCCCGGGTCGTCTTCGTGACACGTTCTGCACGTAGGTTCGTTCGGTAGGGTAAATATACCGGACAGTATGTCGTCGGTGTGCCGTCACCGTAGCATATCCTCACTCAATTTCTTAGCCCACCCCTCGTTCAGAGTGTATTGACTAACAGATCTTTCTCCAACGACTCACCCCACCCCTCATTCAGAGTGTATCGACTAACAGATCCTCGCTCAACTACTCTCCCCACCCCTCGTTCAGAGTGTATTGACTAACAGATCCTTCCCCAACTACTCACCCCACCCCTCATTCAGAGTGTATTGACTAACAGATCTTCTCTCAACTACTCTCCCCCACCCCTCGTTCAGAGTGTATTCAGCGACAAATCCCTCGCTCAACCACTCACCTGACTTGTTCTAGGTTGAATGATCAAGAGTCATCTGGAGGTCCCGATCCTCTACGTCCGCCAACTCTTCAAGATCAGCAAGAGACGGAAGGACCTCTAGACTTGCATCGCGGCGGACCGCTTTCACGATATGCTTTGGGTCCGTCACGAGTCGGTGGAGAAGGTAACTACCCTGTGAGCGGCCGCCGCCGGTCTTTGTGGATTCGATGACGCCCAAGAAGGCCTGCTCCTTCAGTTGTTTGTAGAGCCCGTTTTCGGTCACCGGGTCATACCCGGCGATATCGCACATCTGCGTATAGCGCTCGTAAACCTCCCGCGTCGAGAATGTCTCCTGGGAGTGAGTGAGAACCTGGCTGGCTAACGAATACAGCGCAAGTTTGGCGTGGATCGTCCCCCCACTCGTTAACTCTTCAACGCGGTTGATTTCGGCGACATTTTGGGCTTGCTTGATGTGTTGATCTGTGATCTTCGTGTCGCCGTTCCGCCGAGCGAGTTCCCCTGCTTCTTTCAGGATATCAATCGCCTTCCGTGCGTCACCGTGCTTTTTAGCCGCAAGCGCAGCACAGAGTTCGATGGTTCCGGACCCAAGCACGCCGGGTTGGAATGCATCCGTACGGTTCCGCATAATCTCCTGGAGCTGTTCGGCATCATAGGGATGGAAAAACAGCTCGCGATGACCAAAGCTGGAGTTGATTCGTTCGTCCAACTGCTCTTTGTATTGGATTTTGTTACTAATCCCGATGATCCCGATGTAGCACTCTGTTTTCTGGGCTTCCCGAGCGCGGGAGAGTTGCATCAGAATATTCGGGTCCGCAAGTTTGTCGATCTCATCGAGGATGACCAAGACGGCATCAAGATGGGCGTCGAGGATCTGCCAGATATGTCGATAGTACTCCATCGTCCCAACGCCACGAAGCGGTATGTGTTGGTCATACGCCGTTTGTTGTTTGAGTACCGTTGCAATCTGTCGCGTCGCCCGAGTTTCCGTATCAGCCTCTGAGCAATCAATATAGAGGACGTCGCAGTCAACGCCGTTTGCTTGGGCCGCATTCTTCGCCCGGGTCGCGACGTGCCGGGAGACAAGACTCTTGCCAGTTCCCGTCTTCCCATAGATCATCACATTGTTCGGCGGATCACCGCGGACGACTGCACCCGTTTCTTCGGCCACCGATTCGATCTCTGTGTCGCGCCCCACGATACGGTCCTCTTCAGGAACGTGCCCCACATGCAGTAGTTCCTTGCGAGTGAAAATGGGATCCTGATCAGCGAAGAGTGGATCACCAACCGTATCACCCCCGTCGTTTGTCATATAGCCTAGGCCTAACACTCACTCGTAATAAGGATGTGGGGGGTTCGTTCAAAGTGAAACCGTTGCTGTTGGCATCCGGTTGTTCAGACATATCTTGGGTGGTTATTGTTAGGGTCTCATAGAAGACTTGTCACGGTGTTTATTTCACGTCTTTGAGAGTGAATCGGCCGTGGGAACCGCTTGCGAATTGGATGACTATGCCACCGACATCTATATCAGTATGAAAAAAGTATGAATGAGTATGACTGAACACAAACGGAAAGTCGGAGATCGGGGTCAGGTGACGATTCCGAAGGAACTGCGAGACCGTCGTGGCATCGAAGGTGGTGACGAAGTAGAATTCATCGAAGTGGATGGCGAGATCATAATCAAACCGCCGACAGATGAGGAACGGCTTGCTGAAGGATATCGAAAGAGAGCCGAGCGGTCTCGTAAGTTGGCTGAAGAAATGGAAGAAGCATCCTCAGAAGCAACTGGGTATCTCGGTGACGCGCCCGGTTGGAGCGAGTGAATTCTGGAGTCAATTGTGCAGGTACGCCGCGGCGACATTGTCATCGTTGAACTGAATCCCACGAAAGGGAGTGAGCAGCAAGGAAAGAGCCGCCCCTGCGTTGTCATCCAGAACGATGTTGGGAATCAGTACTCACCGACAACCATCATCGCTCCACTCACAAAGCAATACACGTCTGGAGACACGTACCCGTTCGAAGTAGAAGTACTGGCTTCGGATACTGCTCTCGATCACGATTCAGTAGCAGATCTAAGTCAAATCCGGGTTGTCGACATCGACGAACGTGTAAAAAAGAACATTGGATCTGTCCCGTCATCAGATATGGTGAAAATCGACTCGGCAATCAAAAATAGCCTCGGCATTTGAGCGAAAAGTTCCGTCAGTGTATAGTCTGTGTCTGTCGAAACGTCGCCTGCTGTCCCAACGTAGTACGATTCTTCCCAAAATCCTCCACCCCACAGGTACTCCTCCAAGAACGGTTCGTGCTGTTCCCACATCTCCCGTGCTATGATGCTTTTGACCGTCCGTACGATCTCGCTCGGTGCGTGCTTCGGGTGGGCGGGAAGGAACAGGTGTACGTGGTCAGGCGAGATGTGGAGTCGTTCGAGAGACGAAGTCTCTCGTGATCCCGAAAATCTTTGATTTTCGGACGACGACGGCAGGCATCGGGGGCCGTGGACGCCCCGACCGTGACCCAGCCGACCGTTCGAGGCTATCAGGCCGATGGTCGAATGGGAGTGTCCGACTAACCCACGGGAAGTCTCGGGGCTTGACCCCGAGGCGGTTCACCAAGTGATCAAATGAGTCCTAGTGAAGACAAACTGAGACAACTCTGTGTTGAGATCATCGTGGAAACTGATGTAGCAGCAGTAACACCTGGTATCGTCTGCCAAGAACTTAGAGTAGAACACGACATAGCCTTTGATTACAATACAATCTTCGAACTTCTGCACGAGATGGAAGAAGATGGAGAACTAGTCTACCACCTCGGAGAATACAACGAGTTCGCAGTACCAGAGTGATGAGATTTTACTCTCTAGTGATCCGCCTGATGCTCAGGGATAGCGGGATCAGCTCGTGTTCACCTCAACGAAGCTGAACTCGTTGGTAGTGGGGCAGATATCAACGATACCGAGTCCACGGTAGCCGAGGTTAAGTAGATGAGGGGCACCTGTCTCGCTATCTCCGGTCTCGTACCCAAAGGCGTGAGAGTGTCCACTTACTGTTGCGTAGACGTCGTGCGTCTTTGTGATGAGATTTAGGGCGATAGAGCCGGTGTGAAACGCCTCACGGTCCTCTTCACGCGTTCCTGTCGAGTGGTGTCGATCGAAAGACGTGTTGAATGGGGAGAGATGAGAGACGATGACAACGTTCGACCTGTTGCCAACGAGGTCGGAAAGGTGGTCATACGTCTCCTGAATGCGGTGAACGCTCTGACGGAACCTCGGAATGTTCTCGTCGGCGATACCGAGTTCATCAGCGGCAGCAGATGTGCTCACTTGATCGGTGATGAGACGATGGAGTGCGTTTTCGATGGCATTCGCGGTTTGATCCGCCCGATACCGTCGCTCCCCACGTGGAGCGGTCCGAGGGTCAAGCGTAGGAAACGCTGCTTGATCAAGCGCATCATCAAGCGATCGAGACTCACATCCCCAGCCGACGACTGAACACGACTCATACTCACGGGTCACATTGTGACCGTTGGTCACGTGCTCAAATCCCTCGGCAACGCGTACAGGCATTGGATCGGGGTCGTGGTTCCCGGGTACGTACAAGACATCAATATCGAATTGATCGATGAACCAGCGTGCGAGTGCGATGTCATCGGCTCCGTCTCGATGTGTGAGGTCACCGGCGATGAATACGGCGTCGATGTCATCTGGGATCTCCATTGCGTCGATGTCGTAGTCACTCGCTGCGGGTTTGAGGTGAAGGTCGTTACAGACGAGGACCCTCATACTCGTAAGATAGTGGATGACTGTATAGGTCTGGTGTGTTATAGAACCCTTGTCACGGTGTTTGTTTCACGATCTCACAGCCGGATCAGCCGTGAGATCTTGCCTGCATATCGATCACTGTAAATTGGCTCGGGGCGACCCCGAGGCACTCGCCTTGTTTCCTCTGTAAAATTCTCTCGGAGGAATATTTTGGACACCCCCACCCCTCGTTCAGAGTGAAAACGGTTGTTACCCTCCCAGCAGCATCAGTGGAGCCGTCATCTAGTACTCGAAAGAAGATCTATTGAGTATGTGTTTGTGTCTGCAAATGAAATAAAATGTTGTTCTAGCGCCTCTATCGCAATATTATCAGTCTGAACGGGGGGTGTGTGAAAACTCTCTAGTACTCTTTTGAGAGTAGTTTTCACTCTGAACGAGGGGTGGGGGAGTAAGCCCTAGATCTGTGCGAGTTAGAGGAAGACTTCGACACCTACTGGATCCGTTCAAGATACAGAATCTAGCTGTCGGCTTCTGGGTCACTCTCCGTCCGACGCCGGAGGGCGATAGCAACGATGGCGACGATAGCGATACTTGCGATGAGTTTCGATCGTGACATACAGTTTTCGTGTACACTCTCCGGCACAAAAGTGTGTGGTTATCAAAAGCCGCTCATTTCTATAGATCGAAGCATTGCTGCTGCTCAATTCGGACGATTAGTTAATTAGTGCCACCGTCATTAGCGGATTTTGATTCGTCTATTCATCTCTGAGATCATCGTCCTGACACGGATTCTATGACACTCCCACTAGATCCACAAATAAAATATACTAATAGTAGATAGTAGCTACAGAAGAATGCCTATTCGACTTACCCAACCTACGGATTTCCTGATCCTAGACCTGTTATCAGACGGGAAACGGGACACGGGATCGAATATCGCAAAGCGAATCGACAAAAATCGAAGTTATATCAACACCCGACTCCCTGTGCTTGCTGATTATGATCTCATTGATAAAATTGGACCACACGAAAGCTCGGGACTGTATCAAATAACGCCCCTAGGTGTGGCTGCTGTGCAAAAGCAGGCGCTCTACGATCAGGATCAAGAGCAATTTGATGCGGCTATCCGTGAGTTAGCAGCCGATATCGAAATCGAAGGGCCAACCATTATTCAAAAGAGTTGAACTCCTTTCTAGGTATGTGTTGGAATTGGTCTCATCTGCTCTGTTGAGACCCTCAGCGACTGATAGAAAAGACGTGCAAGACACAGAGCGTGTGGTCAGTAGCTCCGGTAGTAACCGACCCCACTCTACTTCGCTCACTCTGACGGGTTCGCTCGTTGAGGGTGGGGCTTTGATGTGGGACTCGCTGTCAGCATCAGCCACGTTACTTGTTTCCTACCGTGTCGGCTTCCTCTCCGGCCTACTCGCGTCGTGCTTCCGACTGCCTGTCGGGAACCCTCGCTCCTTGAGGCCGGAGGCTCCGCCTCGAAACTGCTGAACATACCAATCACCTCCCAATCGTGGACTTCGGATACGCCTGGGCTTCGATGGCCCCCAACAATGATACCATAGACGAGCGTACATTTGGGGTAATGCTCACAGATTCGCTTGAGGAGGCATTGAACGAACAGATCAACGCCGAACTCTACTCAGAGCACTTGTACCTCTCGATAGCGGCCTACTATGAGGATGAAGGCCTGCCCGGGTTCGCGTCGTGGATGCGGGCCCAGGCCGACGAGGAGAGGGCGCACGCGATGCGAATCTATGACTTCGTCATCGAGCGCGATGGACGGGTTACTCTGGATTCCATTGACAGCCCGCCACAAGAGTGGTCCGGTCCGTCTGACGCCTTCGAGGCAGCCTACGAACACGAGCTCGAAATAACCGAGATGATCGACGACCTCGTCGCACTCGCCCGTGAAGAGAACGACAACGCGACCGAGAATATGCTCCAGTGGTTCGTCGCAGAGCAGGTTGAGGAGGAGGCGACAGCACAGGCCGTTCTGGACAAACTCAAGCACGTCGGTGACGATGGTCCCGGGCTCTTGATGGTTGACCAGGAACTCGGCCAGCGCGGTGGCGCCGGTGGAGACTCGGGTGATAACGGAGCGTCTGCATCTGAGCCCACGGGCGAGTAGTCAGGGACGGTGGCGTCGGACGTCCTGTCGTCAGTATTGTGGATTATGGGCGCCTAGGCAGAAGCTTCGCGAGGTTTTCGCGCGAGAAAAACGACGTCGGACGATCCATATGGACGCCGATCTCACCAGAGAGCGCACGGAGCCCGAGTCGCTGTATCGGTTCCGGCAGCGAGTACGCCCGGCGAAGCCAGTGACCAAGTGCGATTTCTCGAGAGAGTTCCGAGCGCCACGCGGACTCATAATCCCGGAGCGTCGCCGGATCCTCTGGCGAAATCGTCGCAGAAGCGCAGTCGGCTGCGGTCATCCCGTAGAGAATCCCCCCACCAGTGAACGGCTTGGTCTGTGCGGCGGCGTCTCCGATCAAAAAGACGCGCCGGCTGTGTACTCGATCGGGCGGGCCGATCGGAATCGCACCCGAGCAGAAGTGTTCGGTCTCGACGTCGTAGGCGTCGGTCAGGCGCTCGAAGCGGTCGGTCACCGATTCGCCTGGTGGTGCAGCAAGCCCATACTCAACGCCCGCGTCGCCGCGCGGGATGCGCCAAGCGAAGAATCGGGGTGCGGTGAGGTGGACGTCGACGAAGTCGCCATCATCGGGATCGGGATCGAACGCGAGCACGCCGTGCAGTAACTCGCCCGGTTCTGGGAGCCCAGCCTGCCGCCGGACGCGCGAGGTTGGGCCATCGCAGCCGGCGACCATCTTTGCTTGCACTGTCTCGGTACCGTTGGCATTCGAGACGGTGAGTTCAACGGCGTCGTTGTGCTCGTTGACGTCAACGACAGTATGCTGTTCGCGAACATCTGCACCCGCCTCGCGGGCGCAGTCCGCAAGCGTCCGATCGAGTTCGACGCGATCGATGACGTTCGAGATCTCCTCGCGCTTGTAGAACGGATACGACGAAGAGTCGGGGCCGCCGACGTGAAAGTGTGCGCCGTAGATGTGATTTTGGAGGAGATCTTGTTTCGCGTCGTCGGGGACGTACGCCCAAATGTCGGTGCTGACGTGGCCTGAACAGGCAAGCGGTGTCCCAACGGTCCCCTGCTCGAAGGCGACGACGTCATAGCCCGCTGCTGCCGCACGTCGGGCAAAGCGCGCACCAGCTGGCCCGACGCCGACAACCGCAAAATCGTACATTACGCTGTCAACTCAAGCGGACCAAAATAGAGTGTTTGGATTTGTGGCTTCGTTCTTGCCGGACAGTACAGCGGAATTGGGGTGTGATCCCCGACAAACAGTCTTTGGCCTAGGCGGGTATTGTTCTGATTAGCTGATTTACGGCAGTAGCGAGGCGAAACTCCACCGGCTTTAGCCGTACGGAGGATGTCTAGAACGATCGCTAGGCAGTTCATCGCTTCCGAAGAGCATCGTTACATATTCAATTAATGATGTCTAAAAAACAAGTGCGGGATTTCGGTGCCCCCTCCCTACCCCGAACCCGCAACCCTCTCCCTCCCTTCCCGATTTGTGGCTATGACTATCGCGAGGCGCGCTAACCTCGAAGTGCTTACCGGAGTGCAGCCGACACGGTGATTCTTACAAACTCGGCGGTCGCGTACTGTTCGTGGCCAGATTGTGTGGGTACGTAACACTGCGCTGTTTTCGAGTCTGGAGAGATCGGCTCACCAAGGTCGATACCGACTCGTCGTCTCGGACTCGGTGGGTGTTCTCCCAGTGTATTTGGGGTCCCTAGGATGTCATAGAACTCTTGTTCCGGTGTATATTTCGCAGTCTCATAACTGAATCAGCCTTGAGAACCTGTATGCACACCGACCGCCGGTTCTTCTACCAGTTCCGACATATGTTCTAGTAACCGTGAGAAGTACAAGGCGCGAATCTGTTTTTCGCCAATTCTGTCAGCCTATTAAATACTGCTGTAGTCACCAATCACCCGTTCCGTAATTGTGACGCCCTCAATAGCACCTAACAGCTTTTTCGCGGCTGTATCCGTTGGCTCAAGCTTTATTTCATCATTTTTCATCTCTATTACTGCTATGTTCGATGTAAATTCGCCTGTACTGTATTGAGACCCATCTGCCTGTAAATAGCACGACGGCAGGCCGCTCAGACGACGGTCAGCCTGCTCTTCCAACGTCCTGAAATTGTCCCTACCGTAGTGGATGATTTGCCGTATCTTTGGTAGCACTTCCTCCCACTCATCAAATAACACCAACTCCCCGTCAGGCGTTTCAACAGCCAAAATATGACTTCTCCCAGTGACGTGGAGCTTGTGTCCGCCTTTGTGAAATACTGTCGGGCTCTTATGCCAATTCTTTTTAGTCGTAGTGTCACGTTTGTCGCCATCTGAACTGAATAGTCCCATAACTAGAGTATGTCTAACAGCGTGTTATTGCTTTATGTGCTATACTAACTGTCTCCTCTATATCTTGCAGGGAGGTTCTGACAAGAATTGAGTAGGTATTGAGCTTAACTAGTGTGTGGCTCGCCTGTCTTGAGTGATCCCAGGTGTGAGGCCTTCTATGAGACCCTGGGCATCGACTGTCCTCGTTCTTGGAAGATAGTACAGCGAACGTGAGACACAATTCCCGACAAGCAGTCTTTTTCCCCAGGCATTGTGTGGTGGTGGGTATGTCGATGGCCATCACGCATTTTGCTGTTGGGGGCGCGCTCACGGCCGTCGTTGCCCTCTATTTATTGCCGCCCTCACGATATGCACGGACGTCAGTCCTGTTTGGCGGGCTCTGGGCGATGGTGCCCGATGTGCATTGGGTGACGCCGGTGTTCGCGACAGAGCTGTATGGATTTCATTCCTCGGTGTTTGCGAACGTCTTCTGGTTCCACGAAACGCTTGACGTGATTGATCCCACCGACTCACGCGAAGTGGCGGCGCTTGCACTCGGCCTCTTCGTGTTCGCTGTTGTTGTGGGTGATCACTGGTCATATACGACGCGGGAGTTGGATGGTGATGATGGGGCACGTGTTGAGGCCATCGAGCCCCTACGATCACTGGCTGTCCTCACCCGCGTTGCTGGCGTCCTCGCCCTCGTCGTCGGTGGTGGGTATCTGGCTCTCGGGACTTTCGTCTTGGATAGTGGGGCCTTCCAAGGACTGTACCTCGGTGTCGGGATGGCTCTGCTTGGGAGTGGCGTGCTGGGAGTTGGTGGGCGTATCTCGATCGAGAGCTGGGTACCCACACAGGTTTCGCGATTGGTCCGTCAATTGCTTTCGTCTATTCTGAGTATCGGACTGGCTCTCATTGGTGGTGTACTTCTCTTCTTACCGCTTCGGGGTGGGATCACTGTACAGACAGGTGGATTTGCTGGCCTTGGCTGTCTCCTGCTTGTGTTGTCGCTTCTTATTGTGCAACTTCGATTTCGCAGCTAGTGCCGCTTCAAGCTTGAACTGCTAGATTTATCTACTCAGAGCACCTCTATACTGTATTCAGACGTGTTCTGAAGTCCATTATGCCGCGAACCCAGAAGTACGTTGTCGATCTGTCCGCTGACGAACGCGCCGAACTCGAAGCGATGCTCTCCGCAGGAATGTACAAAACGCGTGTTCTCACGCGTGTACGCTGTCTCTTGCATGCGGATGACGGCTTGACCGACGAGCAGGTCGGTCAAGCCGTCGGCTGTCATCCCGGAACGGTCGGTCGCATCCGCAAACGGTACGCTGAGGACGGCCTTGCGGCGATTAATCGCCGCGAGGCCGACCGCGTCTACGAGCGCAAACTCGATGGACGAGCTGAAGCCCACCTCATCGCATTAGCGTGCAGCGAACCGCCGGAAGGACATTCTCGCTGGTCGCTCCATCTCCTCGCCGACCAGCTCGTTGCTCTCAACGAGATCGACGTTGAGTCGATCTCTCACGAAACCGTGCGACAGGTGCTAAAAAAACACGGTTGCACCCTCATCGATCAGAAGCGTGGGTGATCAAACCCGAACACAACGCCGCTTTCGTCCACCGAATGGAGGACGTTCTGGATCTCTACCACGAACCGTACGACCCAGCGCGTCCTGTCATCTGCTTCGACGAGAGCAACAAGGAGTTACACAAGCACGTCCGCGACCCGCTCCCGGCCCGCCCGGGAGCGGTCGCTCGGTACGATTACACGTACAAACGCAACGGAACGCGGAATCTCTTCATAATGAGCGAACCACTCACTGGGTGGCGACACGTCGAGGTAACGAAACGCCGTCGGAAACGTGAGTTCGTCCAGCAAATGCAGACGCTCGTCGATGAGCACTACCCGGATGCCGACTGCATCCGGGTGGTGCTCGATAATCTCAGCGCCCACAAAGCCTACGCATTCTACGAGTTTCTCCCACCAGAGGAAGCACATCGCCTCCTCAAAAAGTTGGAGTTCCACTTCACACCCAAGCACGGAAGTTGGCTCAACATAGCAGAAATAGAGTTCAGCGCACTTGCCACCGAGTGTCTTGATCGACGTATTCCTGACGCGGCGACCCTCCGTGCGGAGGTCGCCGCGTGGGAACGTACTCGCAACGAGGACGAATCGACCATCAACTGGCAGTTTACTACTGCCGACGCCAGAATCAAACTCCGTCAGCTATATCCAGCAAATCACGCTTGAAGCGGCACTAGTTTGGTGGGGTACCAATCGTCGATCTCTGCTTCTGACTTAGATTGAGGACAGAATAGGTGGAGCAATCGTTAATGAGGCCGGTTGATGCGCAGGTAAGCTAAGCTATTCAGCTTAGCTCATCTATTTGAGTTTGATACGTACCACACGTCGAACAGAGTGCTTGGCACGAGCTCTGTTTTGGAGCTTCCACATACAATGAATCTGGCTCCGACCTCGACGAAAGGTGGGACACGACGGGTCTGCTCACTCTCGTTGTGACGGCAGAGTCGTTTGACAACAACGCTGTGGCCGTAACAGAGCCCGCCGCCATCGACGCGTCAAAACCTACTGCAGACCAGTCACTGCCGCCGACAGCAACGACTCTGCTCGACCTTTGGTCAGAACTACCGTTCATCACCACCGATCAGGATGAAACTGCTGCTCCAGTCCGTGTGGGTAGGTGACGCGTTGTGGGGTACTGAACCTGTTCTCGCGAGAGCAGGATTTTCCGTGTCACCGTGCGCAGGGCAACATTCAAATGAATCTCTGTTCCTACATCAGATGTAATGAGGGTCCTCGTCTCGGGTGGGGCAGGGTTTCTAGGGAGCCACTTGTGTGAGGCGCTAATCAAAGATGGTCACGAAGTAATTTGTGTTGATAATTTTGGAAGTGGACGGCGTCAGAACCTTCGCGATATCGACTCAGGCCGACTTACTGTGATTGAGGGCGACATTCGGAAGAACATCACATTTCCTCCTGTCGATCGCATATATCATCTTGCTTCTCGAGCATCACCCGCGGATTTCACCGACTTCCCAGTGCGGATCGCACTTACGAACACAGAAGGGACGCGGCAGCTCCTTGATCACGCTGTTGCTTGTGACGCACGAATGGTGTTTGCATCCACGAGTGAGGTGTATGGCGATCCAGAGGTACATCCGCAACCTGAGAGCTACAATGGTAACGTAAATATTCGTGGTCCCAGAGGCTGCTACGACGAGTCAAAACGGTTCGGTGAGACACTCACAGTTGCCTACGAGGATGAATACGACCTTGATGTCCGGACAGCACGTATTTTCAACACGTATGGCACGCGAATGCGCGAAGACGATGGTCGTGTTGTCCCGACGTTCATCACGCAAGCTCTCCGTGGCGATGATCTCACGGTCTATGGCGACGGAACCCAGACTCGGAGTTTCTGCTATGTTTCCGACACTATTGCGGGGCTGCGAGCCCTGATGGAACAAGACGGATTACAGGGAACCGTCGTGAATGTGGGTTGTGAGAACGAGATTTCGATCCAAACCCTCGCTGAAAAGATCCTCCATATTTGTGACACGACAAGCGGTATCCGGTACGAACCGAAGCCGGCTGATGATCCGACGCGGCGTAAACCAGATCTCACAAAGGCGACAAGGATCTTAGATTGGCAGCCAACTGTGGGATTAGAGGAGGGACTCCAGCGCACCATCGCATATTTCCAGGGTGGCGCTCGCAATGCTATCCCATCTCCGGAACATTGACACTACTCCTTGGTAAGTCACTATACAGCAATGGAAATCGGAATTCTCACTTTTGGCTTTAGAGATCTGGCTGATTGGCAGGATGAGTTATATCGTGAGTATGGGTTTGATCCGGAGAATCCGGCGCAGGGGACAACACGATATGCGGACTGGAACAATATCTCGGGCGATTCTGAGGAAGCATTCAGCTTAGCACGCGAATTTCGCGAACTCGGACACGACGCGTTTGTCGCCCACTACGAGAGTGTTGTTGAGGCCAGTAGCGATGCAGATTTGATACTCAGTCTGGGTATCGGCGGTGTCATTGACGAATACCAGGCTTTCGGTGACACGGACGCGATCTACTGGTGGTGGGTGTTAGGTGGGTACCAAGATGATCCTGGTGACTTGGACTTCGCCGAAAAGTATCTCTATGATTCACAGTTTGATGGTGTGATCACTAATAGCCGACAAATGGTCCCAGAACTTCAAAAGCATCTACCAGCGAAACACCTTCATATTGGATGTGACACCGAGAAGGTCACACCGGGAACCGGCACCGATGCGTACGACTGCGACATTACATACCTCGGCTTAGGCAATTACAAGCGCCAAGAACAATATGATATGTTGTTTGAGCCGGCGACCGAGTATGATTTCCGTATTTATGGTGCTGACTGGGAAGATAGTAAGTATGCTGCCTATCATCACGGAATTCTCCCGCGAGGAGATATCAGCGCCCTATATAACTCTGCGACTGTCGTTCTTGGACTTCATCACGATTACATTAAATTCGGGATGGTCAACGGTCGTGTGTTCCGAGCGCTTGGCACCAATAGCATCTACATCGACCAGTATCACCCGAAACTAGACTCTGAAATGGGTGAATATCTCACTCTTGTTGAGTCAAAAGCTGAGATGGCAGATGTGCTTGAAGATATCTTTTCTAATCCCGAACCGTACCAAGAGAAGGCAGCAGCAGGCGGGGAATACGTGCGCGAGCACCACTCCTATAAAGAAAAGTGTAAGGGTATTATCCAATTCCATACTGAAAAGATTGCTTAATTACGCGCGATCCAGACTGCAGTTTTCAGACTAATTATTCATCGTCATTATGCCAGACGCCGTTTTTGGGGACTCGGGGATGGACATAGCTGTGTTTATAAAAAACGAACCGGCGTGTCAAGTCTCGAATCGCGCCTCCTTCGCGAACTGTTTCGCGGGCGTACCCCAGGTAATTCATAAGCTGATAGACATCTGATAGCGCGTATGCTATAATTGATGTTGTCTGATCGGTTGTCGCTTTCCGAAGTGTCAGTCCGATCAGCCAGACAAGACACGCAAGTGGGAGTGTGAGGAAGGGTACTGAGAGCAGGAGACCGATTGTTGTAAGATTTTCTGCAACATTGTCTGTTGACAAACCGAATCTCGGTTCTGTTCGGTTCGGATACTGCTGTGCGAGCCACGCCTCTGAAAGTCCGTAGGTATATGCACGCTGAATATTGTCGATTACCCCGTTCCAGCTATCAGTCATATGATACACTTTCGCTTCAGGTGCGGTAGTGAGTGTGTATCCTGCGGATTTGAGCCGTAAGCCGATATCAACATCCTCTCCCGAGACAACAATCGGATTGTCTGTGTCGAAGTTTCCGACTGCTTGCACATCTGGAACAGAAAAAGCCGCATTTGCTGTGGGGGCCCACTCAACGGTATCTCGCCACACGGCGACTTGGAGGGGATGGACAAATGGGGTAAACCGATATGCTTCAAATGCTACTGAACGCTGTCCCTCAAACACTAGTGGTCCGTAGATTGCAGCGACATCATCAGTTGCCGATTGGATGGTTTCTCCATACGCAGCTAGCAGCGTTTCGTCGACCCGACAGTCATCGTCGACGAATAGTAGCCAGTCAGTCGCTGCAGTATCAATCAACTGTGCCCGACCAGCAGGCGCGGTCCCATCTGTCTCTACGAACTCTACTTTACACTGAAGCCGTTCGTTGAGCACACTCACAGCTTCCTCTACACCGTTCCCAGCAACTAACACTTCAACAGATCCCTCATAATACTCAACTGCATCAACTAGGGACTCGGCTAGGTTTTCTAGCAGAGAGAGCCGGCCGGGAATGGTCAAAATACCGATTGTTATCGACGGTTCAGCCACCATCATCCTCCACTCTGATAGTCATTCTATCAAGTTGATCAGTAAGCTAATATACTTGTATCTATTCTTTTACTTGGAACCGACTTCTAATCGAACCACTGAGTAGCCAGTCGAGAGTGTGAGAACGAACGCTGACACTGGTGTGGAGTCACGAGTATCCTAAATTGTGCAAGCGCTCTCGGGCAGCATCACTAAGTTCGACTGACTCATCAGCGTTTGTATTCCGTGTTGTGTAGAACGATCTGATATCCTCTTTGACATTAAAATCGAAGTCGGGTGACCCGTAGCTCTCCGTCCGCGTTTGATAAGACCGGAGAAGATCGAAGATATGCTCCCACCGTCTTGCCAGATATCGCTGTTGGCTATCAAACAAATCATCAAGTGCACCGACAGTTCGAATCCACCTTGGAGTGTCTGTTACTACTGTGCCGCCATTGGTATTCCAGACACTCTGATACTTCATTGACTGTCCACCAACTCCTGGCAATTTGAACTCGGTCTCATAGAAGGAATACCGACGATCAGTACGCTTATCGTCGTGTTCCGGAACGCACCCATCACAGTTATCCAGAACTGCTGCAACTGTTGGGAATAGATCCGTGTGACCGAACAAATATTCTTGTGAATTTTCTGGGATGTCTGGGTGAATAAATATTGTAGGAACATACACAAGTTCGGGACGGATGGGACCGTTGTGCCCAAACATTCCGCCCTCTCCGAGCAGCTCGCCGTGATCTGAGGTGTAAATAATCAGTGTATCAGACCGAAGCCCGCGGTTTTCAAGGGACTTGAGCCGTCTGCGGAACTGTGTCACGTCCTGTCTGACACCTTCCACGTAGCTTCCTCGAAGTGTCTCAACTGGAGTATTTCGGTTTGATTTAAAATATTCGGCGGCCGTTCCAGAATTAGACCCATACGGCGCGTGTCCGCCGTGGGCTCGCTCCATAAGCAAGAATGGTTCTGTGACCCCTTCAAGTGGCTCTGTTCGATCGGTCGGTGATTGGTTAAGAACGGAGTAGATCGGGTCGTTTCCATCCCCTAATCCCAATGTGTTCACGAACTCAGCGTGATATCCATCACAGTCGAATAGGGTTCGCAGATTCTCCGGGAGACGGGATCCAAAATCCGTTACTCCGTGTGTCGGGAGGTACTTTCCAGTCACCATTGAAGCGAAGGAGGCCGGACTGTGAACTGAGGCTGCGACGGTTTTTAGACACAGGCCTTCAGTCCGCAACTCCGCAGGCGTGCTGTCCCACCGTACCGCATCCGCTACGTAAATATAGACATTCTCGACATCAAGGGACGTAATCTCCGGAATCAACATCGTGACCTCTGGTTTAGCGCTCAACTAGGTCTGTTGACAGCCGCTGACTGACCTCCTCTTGGTCGTACTCTTCTTGATACCACTTGACAGTTTGTTCAATTCCTTCCTCGAAGCTAACATCTGGTGTCCAGCCGAGTAGTTCTTCAGCTCTCGTTGTGTCTGCCGCTCGGTGTCGGACCCCAACGGGTTTGTCTAGGTTCCGCTCGATCTCGTTTGGTTCCCAGTCTAGGGCGTCAAATATCGTTTCGATCGTTTCATTGATCGTCACATAGCGGCTAATACCTGCATTCACCGCGGTCCCGTCGGTGATCTGTTCCGCCGCTAGCCGGAGCGCTTTGACGATATCATTGACATAGGTAAAGTTCCGAGATTGTCCACCGTCGCCCCAAACCTGGAACGGATCCTGTTTGGTGTAAGCCTTCGCGATCAGGGCCATTACGGCGTGTGTCTCATTTTCTCGCGGGCCGTATGCAGAAAAGATTCGAACGATACTGGCATCGATATCGTACTGCTCCTCAAACGCTTGTAGGGATCGCTCTCCCATCAGTTTCGCCCAGCCGTAGACCTCATCAGCATAAGCTCCTCCCCGCTCATCAAAATTGACCATTGACTCCCGGAGGCGGACCTGATCCTGTTGTATATCTGTTGGGTATACGCACGCACTTGACGCGAACGTAATTCGCTCAACTCCGTTGTCGACGGCTGCTTCGTATACCGTCGTATCCAGAGCCATATTGGTAGCACAGTTGGCTGGATACTCTGCGATGTACCCGCGCCCACCGTGGTCCGCTGCGAGGTGAAAAACCGTGTTGATCTCTTCTGTCACTTCATCCGCGAATGCTCGCCGTTTCAGATCTCCCCGGAAAAACGAAATTTGATCTCGGACGGCTGAGAGATATTCCAATGAACCACTTGAGAGGTCGTCTGCAACACGAACGTTGGCACCTCGGTCAACCAGCGCCTCTACCAAGTGCGAACCGATGAATGACGCACCGCCTGTCACAAGCACGCTCTCGCCAGTCCAGTTCATCTACCGAGGACAGTTCATTCCGCCAGCATAGATGTTTCGGAGCCGAACCCCCGGAAGTTTTGATGTCTGTAGTTATACCCACACGTATGCAGGACGTCCTTATAACGGGCGGACTCGGAGAATCAGGCCGTTGGATCATTAACGAGTTTGTCTCGAACGAATACCAAGTAACGTCCCTGGACCAGGTTCGTCCAGACTGGGGACCTGCCAGCTCCTACTACGATATTGACTTTCGTGAGGTAGACCTCGCCAACGGAGGTGAGGTTTTTGAGATCATTCACGAAGTTGACCCTGATGCTGTCGTACACTGGGGTGCGTATCCAAGTCCTCTCCAGAGCACAGGTGGTCGCGTGTTCACGAACAATGTCGAATCAACCTATCACGTCCTGACTGCGGCTGGACAGTGCGATGCAGATGTGGTTTTGGCTTCGAGCGAAGCCGTTTACGGATATGCATTCGCTGAGACTCCGTCCCTCCCAGATCACTTCCCGATTCCGACTGAGGAGCCAATGCAACCGTCTGATGCGTACGGACTTTCCAAGATGGTCGCAGAAGAAACCGGAAAAATGGCGGCGCGACGGTACGACATTTCCGTCACTGCTCTTCGTCCGGCGTGGCTTCAGTACCCCGGCAAGTATGACTGCTTGGAGATTCAGTCTGCCCCAGAGTACGGGAAACCCCACTTTTGGGCTTACTGTGATATCCGTGACCTAAAGCAGGCCGTCCGTGCTGCTGTTGAAACCCCCCTTGACGGTTTTGAGGCATTCCACGTAATGGCAGCAGACAATTATATGGGTGAACCGACGGCTGAACTCATCGAACAAGAGTTTGATGCTACCCCTGAGACGGTGTCAATTTCTGAAGACGGTGTCGCTTATTCACTCGCAAAAACTCGAGAACTACTGAACTGGGCCCCTTCCTATTCTTGGAAGACCGCGGCTGACGAACACGTCAATCCACCTCTTGAAAACGTGTGAACCGCCTCGGGGTCAAGTGGTTCGAGACGCTTCGCGTCTCGTCATCACGGAGATCTTCGATTTCCGTCCGACCCCGTGGCATTCGCCTTGTATACCCTGTACATTCCCCGTAGAGTGGTTGGAGGAAACAACATCTGCTTGCTGCATACATTCTCTGTCCTGAACGAACCCTATTCTGGCGTGAGGGCCTTTCTATGACGCCCTGCTGTGGAGGCTCTCAGAACTTGCGGTTTCGAGCGCGGTATGAGAACATCCAGTGGAGTTAGGAAGATTATTATGACCACTCTCCCACCCTCGACTCGAATGTCAGACGCGGCGACCTTATCCCTGGGCGACGATATCCAAGAGATGGCCGACATCGGTATCGTCGGTGGGTATGGATTTGCGGACCGTATCGACATTGACCGAGAAATCGACGTTGAAACGCCGTTCGGTGAGCCAACGCATCCTGTTATTATCGGGGAGATGGCTGGCCGGAAGGTAGCTTTCCTGTCTCGTCACGGACGCGGACGAAATGTCCCGTCGCAGTCAGTCAACTTCCGTGCTAATCTCTTCGCCCTCTATCGTGTTGGTGTCCGCCGGCTCGTCTCTGCGACAGCCAACGGTAGCTTACGGAAGGAAATTGGCGTGGGAGACGTCGCTGTGCCCACTGACTATATCGATCGCACAAAGCGCCGGGTCGATACTTTCTTCGATGACTACCCACCCCGCCATTTCAGCTCGATGCAGCCGTTCTGTCCATCACTAAACGACACTATTGAGAGTTGTTGTGATGCTGTCGGTCTCACGGGGCACAACGAGGATGTCACGATGGTCAATATTGAGGGTCCCCGGTTTTCGACCGAAGCTGAAAGTGAGATGTTCCGACAGTGGGGTGCCGATATCGTTGGTGGCTCAACTTATCCCGAGGTGACGCTAGCCCGAGAGCTCGGTATGTGTTACGGGAATTTTGCACTTATTACAGACTACGATGTTGGTGACTCTATCCCTGGGATAGAGGAGGAACCAGTGACGCTCCAGATGATTGATGACCGCCTCGCCGAGTATAATACCCAGACACGTGACCTAATGGAGCAAGTAATTGAGCGGATGCCTGCGGAGCGATGTGAGCATTGTCAGGGACACGTTGATCCGGCGACGAGTGAAGCCGATCCGGTGTGGGAGCATCGACGTCCCGATATGTTTTGACCCCGGCGGCTAACTCCGCTGATTGACCTTCTCAACGTCCAAGTCCAATTGTTTTGATCGACGCTCTTGGATAGAGAATCTATGAAAATCCCGCACCTATGCCCCTGGAGCGTGAACAAGGTGCTAGGGGCTGGCTGAGGCCGATAACAATCCAGTGCATCAAGCACGTGGTTAGAGAATGGTCCTAGGCCGTGACAAGACGCGGAAACTTGTGCCAGAGAGCACGCATAGGAGGATTTCCTGTTCACGCCACAGTCCCAACGGAGGCGTCCAATGTACCTAGGAATCGACACCCACACAGAGTACTCGCAAGTTGCCGTCGTGGATGACGACGGCAACTTGCAGGACGAGATTCGCTTACCAAACGACCGGCTTGGTGAACTCGCCAAACAGTACGCCGGTGGCGAAGCTGCAATCGAAGCCTCCGGCCACTATCGTCCGGTGTATGAGATGCTCGACGAGCATCTCGATGTTACCCTCGTTAACCCATCAAAGAACCGGATTATTGCCGATGCAACGGTCAAGACCGATCGCATCGACGCCAAGCGACTCGCACATATGCTTCGGGCGGATATGCTCGCCGAGAGTTACGTCCCCTCGGACGAGATCCGCACCCTGCGGGATCTCGTCCGAACCAGAAAGTCGCTCGTCGAAGAGCGGACAGCTGAAAAACCGCGTCAGAGCTGTCCTCAAGCGCACCGACAACGCCTACGACAGCGAGTTGTTCGGTCCCACCGGTCGAGAGTTCACAGCGGAACTCTCTCTCAGCCATACCGACCGAACGATCGTCGAGGCTCATCTCTCCGTGATTGACGAGTACGACGAACAGATCGATCGGTTGGAAGAAATAATCGAACAGAAGGTACTGGAATCGCCAGCAGCCCAGCGGCTGCTGTCGATTCCGGGTGTCGGTCAATCGACTGCTGCGTTAATCGTCGCAGAAATCGGTGAAATCGATCGGTTCGACCGGGACGAAGAGCTGGTAAGCTACGCCGGACTCGATCCGATGGTTCACCAATCTGGTGACACGGAAGTTCACGGCAGCATCAGTAAAGAGGGCTCAGCGCCCCTGCGCTGGGCCCTCGTCCAGTGCGCCCACGTTTCTGTTCGGTACGACGACTACCTCGGGAATTTCTACACAAGGTTGAAACGACGAAAGAACCACCAGATAGCGATTGTCGCAACAGCCCGGAAGATGCTGGTCTCGATCTTCTATATGCTGAAGCGACGGGAAACATACGACCCACCGGAGGTGAGCGCCTGAGCGATCGGTCCGATCGCTCAGGCACAGCACTCCTTCGACCGCACAGCGACCGCTACCGCAATCACGTTCCCCCGCCTGGTGGACGTCTAGCTACCGCTATCCCGGTGCAGTATGGTGATTTACAACCGACGTTCGGGTAAGCCACCAGCTCACCCGAACAATTATTGTCTGAGAATCGGGATATGGCGGTGCGGGATTTTCATAGGAGGATTGTTGGTGAGTTCTCAGCAGTAGCTGGAAGTCACAGCGGGCAAGGGTGACGCGACCGCGTCACCCGACGAACAATGTTCCCTATCAAGACGTTCGTCTCGGAGCGTCGCGCCGCGAACCTGCTGGAACAGGTTCGCTGGCGCGACGGCGTCTATTGCCCACGCTGCCGTGGCGAATCTGTGATTCGGTACGGCAGCTATCGCGTGTTTCAGCGGTATCTCTGTAAGGATTGCGACCGCACATTCAACGATCAGACCGGCACGATCTTCGAACATTCTTCGGTGGCGCTCAGAAAGTGGTTTCTCGCCGTCTACACGTACATCCGCTTCAACACAAGTCTCAGGCAATTAGACGTAGAGATTGACGTTTCATACAAGACGATCTACCGGCGCGTCCAGCGCGTTTTGCGAGCGCTGGACGCGCCTCGACTACAGCTCGAAGGCCCCGAGATAGATGAATTCTACGTGAAAGCAGGTCTCAAGGGCCGCGAGCGCGACGGCTGGTCGCGCTCGCGTGGCCTGTCTACGCGCGGACGTGGAACATACGCTGAGGACAAGCCCCCTGTGTTTGTTCTCGCTGATCGCGGCAGTGGTGAACGACACGTGATCCCGACGAAAGCCGCGACCGAATCGAGGATTCGACTCCTGCTGGCCGACCGCCAGCAGGAGTCGTTAACCGTCTACACAGACGGCTTTCGGGCATACGATCCACTTGACGAGGACAACGCATTCACCCGTGAATACGTCGTCCACGGTGACGGCGAGTACGTCGATGGAGACGTTCACGTGAACACCTGCGAGAGCCACGCGTCGCTGGCGCGACGGTGGCTCTCGCCGCATCGAGGTGTCTCTAAAGACAGACTCACGCCGTATATCCGAGCGTTTCAGCTCCGTCGAGAAGTGTTCCGCAAACCGGGGAAAGAAGCGCTCAAAACCATCCTCGAAACTGCGCTATGACTTACCAACAATCTCCGCCACAAGAGCGTTGATCGAATATCAAATGAAACTATACCTCAACCGTCTCAGTCAAGCTCAGATTTTCGTGCCCAGAGGAACTGTTGCACGCGTCCGCTCAGCTCTCGCTGTGTGAATCTCTCGACGGTGAAACCGAATGTTTCGAGCCGCTCTACCAACTGGCTCACCTCTGCGAACTCACCGTCTGTGTAGGGCTTGCGGAGCTTCTTCGGATGGACTTCACAGAAGACGTGTCGACAGTTGCCGTTTCGGAGTGTTTCAGAGAAGCCTTCAACGATTGCCAACTCGGCTCCTTCCGCGTCAATCTGCATTACTGTCGGTGGCGGACAGCGATCACCGGCGATCTCATCGCCAGCGATCGATGTAAGCTGCTCATCGTGATTCTCTGTCTGGTCGACAATATATGATCCGCCGTCCCAGAGGTCCGATGCGCGACGGCGGAATCCAACCCTCATTTCCTGTTCGAGAAGCGGTTTTGTGATCAGTTGCCAGTCCGCATTGGCAAGCCGTAAATTCTCCCGGAGTCGAGAATGAACAGCCTCGTTCGGTTCGAACGCGACGATCCTCACATCTTCAAGCGCTTCCGTAGCTAGACAACTGTAGAAACCAATATTCGCGCCAATATCATACACAACGTCTCCCGGCTCGAGACAACGTAGGAATGTCTCGACCATCGGCCGCTCGTATCGTGCACCGTCGCAAAATGAGTTGACATCACGAGGATCTGTCAGCGTGAACGTCGCACTGCCACCGTCGTACTCAACAGTGACTCGATCAGAGAGCACAGCAAGCAGAATACGCCAGTAAATCCGCGAAAATGGTGTTGATCTAATCATTTCGCCCAGTTGAGACGGGAGTTTATTGCGAAGACGGCGATTAAGATGATGAAGTCGCAGGCCGACTCTCGTGCGAAGATTCATTATGCTATTACCCCGTTGGCGACAGATTACTGATCCTTTGTCGATCCATCTCGGTTCAATATTCCGGTTTCTGAGCCGTGCCGCTCAAGGACAGCAGTTGCGGCTGAACGAGCATCGGCGAGAACCGTCTGTTCGTCCATTGTTTCAACGTGGTCATCGGCCATAAGCACCTGGCCGTTGACGATGGTTGTGGTTACATCCCGGCCGCTAGCCGCGTACACCGCATTCGCAAGCAAGTTATGTTGAGGGGTAAACTGCGGTGTTTCAGTTTCTAGAACGATCAGGTCTGCTGAGTACCCCTCCTTAATCATACCTGTCGGCAGTCCAAGCATCTGGGCCGGAGTATGCGTCGCCATCCGTATCGCTTGGTTGATCGGGACTGCACTCCCGTTATTCGTGCTCCCTTTGGCAAGCAGTGCGGCTAATCGGACCTCGGAGAGCATATCGAGATTGTTGTTTGATGCCGCGCTATCGGTGCCGATGCACACTTCTACCCCCGCTTCAAGCAGGTCAACGACCGAAGCTATCCCTGTTCCTAGCTTGAGATTCGCGGACGGACAGTGAGCGATCCCAACATTCTGTTCGGCGAGCAATTCTTGTTCTGTCTCATTTAGGTGGACACCGTGAGCGGCGAATGCGGTCGGTTCCCAGCAGCCCAGCTCATTGAGATAGTGTGCAGGACGGACTCCACTGGACGATTTCACCGAGCGGACTTCATTGACCGACTCGGAAAGATGCGTGTGAAGCAGAACTCCGGATGCAACAGCGTGGTCAGCAAGCTTTGATAGCGCCCACTCTGGACACGTATGTGGCGCGTGTGGCATTATCGCAGTGTGGATTCGACCGCCTGCAGTCCCATCGTATTCGCGTGCAAAAGATACTGCACGGTCGATGGCTGTCTGGATCTGCTCATCTCCAGATTTAGTTGGCAGGACACCCTGTCCTAACACTGCTCGGAGTCCAACATCGTCGACTACGTTGGCTACAACGTCCATATGACCGTACATATCGACGAAACAGGTCGTCCCTGTTTTGATCATCTCCAGTGCAGCAAGCCTCGCTCCAGCTGCAATCGTCTCTCGCGTGAATGAATACCCGATCGGATTCATCCGCTTTGTCAACCAATTTTCAAAAGATAGATCTTCACCATACCCACGGAGCAACGCCATCGGTGAATGCGTGTGTGCGTTGATGAGCCCTGGCAGTACAAGATCTCCAGTAGCGTCGATTACCCTGTCCGCGTCGTCTACCTCGCCGACAGTCGCAATTGTTTCTCCTTTAATGCCAACGTCTGCTCGGACCACATCTTCGCCTGTAAAAACGAAGCCACCGGTAATGGCAGTCTCCATACGAAATTGTATCCCCTGTGGTTATTTTACTGAACTCTCATATACCAGTTGATGTCGCATTACCCGCTGGCTGACACCATCGCCAATCGAATAGGTTAATTATCTATCGTGGTATCACGCAACTGCTGATCTGTCGATGGAGTTGCTCGGATCTCACTCCTACGCTCTGGCGAAGTTCATTTTCCAGCGTGGGCTCGGATTCTGTTATCTTCTCGCGTTCGTAGTTGTCGCACGACAATATCTCCCCCTTTACGGTAGTGATGGTCTTTTACCACTCAAAGAGCGGCTCGATGATCCCCAGCGTGAGACGCCACTCAGTTTTTTCACCTACTTTTCAGGAGATTGGGCTCTTCGTGCTGGAGCATTCGTCGGGATTGCTCTTTCAGTAATTGCCACTGTGGGGATTTCAGATGCTTATGGAACCCCCGTTTCAGTAGCTGTTTGGGCCACACTTTGGCTCCTCTTTCTTTCCTTTTACAATGCCGGAACCACATTTTTCGACTATACCTACGACTCGCTGTTACTGCTTGAACTCGGGTTTCTTGCTGTCTTTCTCGGCGGTACAGGGACGGCTACACCAGATCTCATCGTCTGGCTCTCACGCTGGACTCTCGGCCGGCTGATGCTCGGATCAGGGCTGGCCAAACTCGCTGGTGATGTTGACTGGCGAACGCTTGATGCCCTTTCATCGTTTTTTGAGACAGTGCCGTTTCCTAACCCCTTGAGTTGGTATCTCCACCACCTGCCGACGCCACTTCTTAGGACTGCAACAGGGCTAACACTGTTACTTGAACTCGTCCTTCCAGTACTCTACTTTTTTCCCCAGCCGTGGGCGACCGTGGCCGGTGTCATCACGATTCTCTTTCAACTCTGCCTGATCTGTAGCGCAAACCTCGCATCCATTAACGTTCTCACAACGGTACTGGCCGTCTTTACGATTAATGATACAACCCTTCGATCACTTCTGGGGACTACGATTCAGACGACCCCCCTTTCTGATGTCCATCAACTCGTGGTGTGGGTCGTGTTTGTGGTGGTCATTGCACTCAGCTACTATCCCGTCAAAAAAATGCTGTTTAACCCAACTGGCTTTGTCCGGTATGACGCCCTCCCGATTGTCAATACCTACTGTATGTACTACACAGTCGCGTCGACCCGTTATGAAATTGTCTTGGAAGGAACGAACGACAACTTGGATGCCGATCCGACGTGGAAAGAATACGCATTCACTGAGATCCCACACGACCCTGCCTCTCGCCCCTCACAAATTGCTCCGTACAACTACAAACTGGAGTTTCGTCTCCAGACCGAATCGGGCGGCGGCGCTCCTAGTCCGTGGTTCCAGAGATGTATACAACGTCTGCTCACCGGTGACGAGCAGATTGCCTCACTATTACAAACAAACCCCTTCCCCTCGGATCCACCCCGATACATCCGTGCAATCGAGTACGAGTATCGATTTACACACCCGAGTGAGCGGGCTGCGACGGGTGAGTGGTGGGTTCGGAGTAACCCAACTATCTACTATCCACCTGTTACCCTTGAGGATCTACCGGACGATCGATGTGTTTCGGAGCAGTCGTCTCCACCGACATTCGGGAACTGGTGAGCCTCTTTGCTCCCAAATTATAAACTATCGAACGTCTATGTGGGTCCTATGAGCGGTGTTCCGTGCGTTCGTCCGTGGACCGCGATGCACTTTATGGGGGGATCGAAGGGAGTCAAACATTGTTGCTGGCACGATTTTAGCTTGGATCCCGCAGAGTACGACTCGATTGAAGCGATGTGGAACAGTGAAGAGTCACAAGCAATCCGAGAGACGATGCTTGAGGGGAAGTACCCGTCTTCGTGTCCCGAGAGTTGTCCCGTACGCAACTCTGTTGATGAGGGTGTAGAGTGGTTTGACGAGCGCTTGGAAACCGAAACGCTGACTGACGCTGAACGATCAAACCTCCGTCAGCTACGCTCTGCAGTTTCCCACGGGAAGTCATCGCTTGATGCGACCCCACACGTGTTGGCGTTATACGATTCTTTCGAGTGTAATGTTGACTGCATTATGTGTTGGGAGCAATACTACGAAGAGGGTGGTGTTGGCCTTGAGACCGATGATTACCCAGATTATGGGACATTCTTCGATCGTGCTGGTGTGATCGATTATCAGGGTGGGGAACCACTGCTCGGCGAAACGTGGGCTGATCTTGTCGACACATTTGAAAACCATCCGGGAAAGCAAGCACGGCTGATTACGAATGGGCTCTTACTCGATCCGGACGTTTTGCGGCCGTATCTCTCCCAGATTAAGTCGATCAGTGTAAGTCTGAATGGCGCCACGAAAGAGACTCACGAAACAGTCAATCGTGACTCAGACTGGCAAACTGTCCTCAACAACATTGAGGCCTTCGTCGATACACTTGACCAAGCAGCAGGTCCGACACCTAACATCTATATCGGGATGGTAATCTTACCCGAAAACTACTACGAGATACCGATGTTTGCTGCCCTCGCAGAGGATCTTGATGTCGGTGCTACGTTTACGCTTGGCCGAGGAGATGGTTTTGAAAAGGCCGATGATCAGAGCGTGATCAGGTATACGACGCCGCGAGATCTCTCGATAGAGGAGTGTGAACAGCTTGTTAATTTATGTGAGACGACGCTTGCGGACTATCCGGACCGATACACAAATGGTTTGGAATCTGTTCTCACTGGTATTGAAAAGACCCACGACGTTGCGGCCACGGCTTGATAGAGTAAGCGCCACTCAATGCTACTCGCTGTTCTTGTGATTTGATATTTGCGTTGGTATCGACTCCTACTTGCCATCCTCCTCCTGAATGCGGAGGAATCCTGACCGCAGTTGGGGTCAGTCCCCACGACTGAACAGTAGGTGCCGAACCTCGGAAGGAATTCGATCGATCACCAATCCGGGAGAGTGAAGCAGGCTCGATCAACCGGTGTTCGCTTCCTGTATGAGGAACTGCAGATGGAAGCACGTACCCAGTAGTTCGGGCCGATCCCGGAATCAGATGTCCGCGTCGTAATGGATTCACTACACTTTTGGCGACACTTGGAGCGTGTCATAGAAAATCTCCCAGGGGAGGCCGCAGGGTTTGGAAACTGTGTCCAGCAGTACCAACGCCCTGCAAGACGTAGCTTCGGTAGACGACTTCTTGAATGCGGCGGCTACCGAGACAGTACCGCTGTTCGAACATCTTGAGTTCGAGTTTCTACTGGAATACGACGTGTTCGCCCCCACGAAGCGGGGGCGAACACGAGTCCACTCGCCACCAGATCTCTTTCGTGGCTTTCTGCACTGCTACTACGAGGATGTCTACGGCACACGTCCAGTTACACGGGAACTTCAGAACGGTCTCGTCTGGTACTACTGCGGACTCGACAAACCGCCATCCAGAGACACCGTTGACCGCTTTCTCACCGACCTCGAACACGTTGTTGACGATATCTTCGACAGGCTCGTCGAGCAGGCCGCCGCCCGCGGCCCGCTCGACTCCACGTATTCTATCGACTCGACCCACGTCGAAGCGATCCAATACAACGACGCTGCCTCGTGGAACTACGATCCAACAGCCGAGGAGTACTACTACGGCTTCGGCTGTACGATTGTCTCAACCGGCGCAAAGATCCCGATAGCGGCTGAATTCACACAGACCAAACAAGCGGATCAAGAGACGGCGATGCGCGTCACGCGTGACGCGCTCGCCGTCGCCAAGCCGATTTGGATGCTTGGAGACAGCGCCTATGACATCCTCGATTGGCACGACCACCTGCTGGCTGCAGAGGTCGTGCCAATCGTTCCGTACAATCCGCGAAACACTGACGACCCGAAAGACATCGAGTACAGAGTTGAAGACCGGATTGAGGAACACAGTGAGGACGTTCAGCTGAAACAATCCATCTTGGAGGAGACGTACAACCACCGGACAGGGGTCGAACGAACCAACGACGCGGTCAAGGACTGCGGCCTCGGGCGCGGACGTGCCCGAGGCCGCGTCCACGCACGAACAGAAGTGTTCCTTGCGCTCTGCCTGCGACTCGTCGTTGCCATCACCAACTACGAGCGAGGGAACGGTCCGGGTTGTGAGATGCTATGAGATGGTTTCTATGACACGCTCCTGCGTGGCTAAGTTGATGGGGAATAGAGGACACTTTAACTGCGATTGGGGATTGAATAGAGGGGATACTCTTTGCTGAGATTGGTTGCTGCGCTACCTAGATGAGCTAATCAGCTTAGCTCAGCCGCTTAGCTTAAATAGATTGTGTATTCTGTTCTCGCGGGTTCGGTGCGGAGTACTGCATACGAGTGTATTTGCTGGCTTCGGGTGTCTGCTACTGGTGTTGTCCGTAATCTGTTCGACGGCGTAGTGCGCTTCGTGAACACTTTGCCAGCAGAATGACCCTTGTTCTTGACTCTGAGAACACCTATGACGGCTGAAAATAACGGTCGACTTCGTATCTCTGTCACAACTGGAAAGTGAGTTGTGGAGACAGTTACGGCTGTAGAACTGTAAAATATTAGAATATATGTATTATTGTGAAACAAGTCTGGGCCTTCTTTTAACTGGTTGTTGTAGGATGATCTGCGACGACAACAAGAGCCCGAAAGCCACAACCGGTATGTATACTGCTCACAAAGGACACTAAAATATGAGCAATGCAGTTCAGCAGCTTCGAGAGGCACGAAACCAACTGCAAGCGGTTGCCGATCAAGTTGATGACGAGAATTTGAGCGAAGA
>NZ_CP101826.1:0-12500 GCF_024498335.1 Halobellus inordinatus | reverse complement strand
CGGAGTTCGTCTATCCCCGTGCTCAACTTGCTTGTGAGCTTTCGGCCGGCCGATTTGAAATCATCCAGTCGGCGTGAGCTAAACGAAAACTGACTTGTTTTTCCTGGGCACATCCTGAATATGGATCTCTCTACAAAGCGGATCGTCGTCACTGGTGGGGCTGGACTGGTTGGCTCACATCTCGCTGCGCGACTGAGTGCTGACAACGACGTGGTTGTCGCCGATGACCTCTCGAAAGGCACACGCGATCGTGTTCCGGCAGGGGTTGAGTTCGTCGAGGCAGATATGACCGATCCAGCGGATGTCGCAGACGCGATCACCGCCGATGTCGATCTCGTCTTCCACCTGGCAGCCTACACGGACACGAACTTCGCCGACCCGCGGAAGCTCTTCGAGGAGAACACCGAGATGACCTACAATGTCCTCGAACGGATGGATGAGGTTGGTGTCTCCGACATCGCCTTTACCTCCTCGTCGACCGTATATGGTGAAGCCCCGCGGCCGACGCCCGAAGACTTTGCGCCTTTAGAGCCAATTAGTGTGTATGGGGCCTCGAAACTCGCCGACGAGGGGCTGCTCTCGACGTACGCCCACGCGAAAGACTTCACCGTGTGGTGCTTCCGTTTTGCAAATATTGTCGGGCCGCACCAGCGCGGTAATGTCGTTCCGGACTTCATCGAGAAACTACTTGCGGATCCCGAGACGCTCGAAATTCTCGGCGACGGTCGCCAGGAGAAGTCCTACCTCCACGTCACCGAGTGCGTCGACGCCATCTGCCACGTCGTCGAGCACGCCGACGCCGCGATGAACACCTACAATCTGGGGACGCGAACCACGACCTCCGTGAACCGCATCGCAGACATCGTCGCCGACGTGATGGATCTCGACCCCGACTATGCGTATACGGGTGGCGATCGCGGCTGGGAGGGCGACGTCCCACGAATGCGGCTCTCCGTCGAGAAGCTCTCGGGACTTGGTTGGGACGCAGAGTCATCGAGTGATGATGCTGTTCGGCGGGCGGCCGAAGAGTTGTACGAGGAACTGCGGGTGGACGCGCCTACTCAGTAGTTGGTGTAGGTTTCGGTTCGATGTCTGTATCGTACTGGATTCACTACACTTTTGACGGCACTTGTGGAAGCTCAATTATGGGCCGCTACCCACGGACCGTTCGGAGTGCACGCGTTAAATGCTTAGCTTGCAACGCGCCCGCAGCAGAGACGATTGAAGATCGATATGTGTGTGTTGAGTGCGGTGACGTTGTTGTTTCTGCGTCCAAGTCTTCGGCAGACGACTAAGACTGCGGACGCTACGCACGGGGCGATCTTTGGGTGGGATTCTGCGTTTTCTAGCGAAGATGTCTGGTAACCACTTCTTGGGGACGAGTACTGGCAGTGGTACCGGATATGCGTGGTGTACATCGGCGCTTCTGTTTCTAGGATGGCGTGTCAAGCTGCTCGAATTCGGCTTTTGTGAACCGCATCGAGGGTAAGCTCTGAGGCACTCGCCTTGTTCATCTGTAGATCGCTACGTCTGAAGTGCCCACACTAGCAGGCCCAGTACTTCTCGTAGCGTCACACCCGCGGCAAAAACGTAGACGGTTTCGAGCGGCAGTGCCAGATAATTGATCGTCGCAACGGCCATTGACATAATTAGAGCCATCCCCACCCATCCGAGTGCGAATCGGCGATCAGCACCCGACGAGTGTGCGTCCCACACAGACATATTATACATCTCGGCTGTCGTTTGTATATATCTTTACAGCGGCGGTGTCACGAATGACGAGGGGCACACGACAATCTGGCACCGTATTTTCGACTCATCTGGGAAGCTCTTCGATTATTTTGATCATCTAGATATAACGCGAATATCGGGGGATTCCGGGCTGTCTATCGCGTATTAATGCCGGGCCTGTTGAAATACTCAGCATCTGATTGACGTCTATAGCCTGTCTAATCAGTGTGGAATGTGGACTTATTACTAAGGATTCTCCATATTATAGATAAAGTATGGTGAACCATCCCAAATAATTTGCCCAGAGGCTGTCAGACTACTACTAACAGCGGTACAGAAATTGGTCAAAACTACAAATCGAGGTTCTATAGACGGAGAACCTGGCCTCGGAGAGCGAGTGGTCTGCTTAGACTTTCCGCCGAGATCAGTTCGGAAGGCATCCGTTCTAGTTTAACACGACAACCGACCGCCGTCTGTTGATCTGATATCGTCGCAACTACCCGGTTGAGAAACCCGGTGGGAAGTATGACCTACAGCCCACCGGATTCAGTCGTAGTTGACCGGATTCAAAGAGCGTTTCCCTCCGATGAGTTGCGCGAGCGCGCTCGCGCAACGAATCTCGTCGAACGTCAGCGCAAGTTCGACATCGTTGCACTGTTCTACACACTCTCGTTTGGCTTCGCTGCCGGCTCAGACCGTTCTCTACAAGCATTTCTCGAACGCTACGTCGAGATGGCTGACTGCGACAAACTCTCTTACGCAGCATTCCACGACTGGTTCGAACCGGGCTTCGTTGCACTCCTTCGAGAGATTCTCGATGACGCTATCGAGAATCTCGATACTGGACGAACCGACTTGAACGGACGTCTCGAACGCTTTCGAGACGTCCTGATTGCCGACGCGACTATCGTTTCACTGTACCAGGACGCCGCTGATGTCTACGCAGCAACTGGCGAGGACCAAGCTGAACTGAAGCTCCACCTCATCGAGTCACTCTCGACAGGTCTCCCAACACGGCTCCGCACAACCGACGGAACAACTCATGAACGGAGTCAGCTACCCACCGGAGAGTGGGTAGCTGACGCCCTCATACTCCTTGATTTAGGCTTCTACGACTTCTGGCTGTTCGACCGAATCGACCAGAACGGCGGATGGTTCGTCTCCCGCGTCAAGGACAACGCGAACTTCGAGATCGTCGAAGAACTACGGACGTGGCGGGGCAACAGTATCCCGCTGGAAGGGGAGTCGCTGCAGGCCGTCCTTGACGACCTGCAGCGACAGGAGATTGATATCCGCATCACGCTCTCGTTTGATCGCAAACGAGGGTCGGGCGCAAGCGCGACCCGGACGTTTCGGCTGATCGGCCTGCGCAACGAGGAGACCGACGAGTACCATCTGTATCTGACGAATCTCGGCAAAGAGGACTATAGCGCGCCCGATATCGCGCAGCTCTATCGGGCGCGCTGGGAAGTCGAGTTGCTGTTCAAGGAGTTAAAATCGCGGTTCGGTTTGGACGAGATCAACACGACCGACGCCTACATTATCGAGGCGCTGGTTATCATGGCAGCAATTTCGCTGATGATGAGCCGTGTAATTGTGGACGAGTTGCGGTCACTTGAGGCCAGACAGCGTGAGGCCGAAGCCGCCGCAGACGCCGACGAGTCGGCGTCGCGGCTCCCTCGGCGTCGCTGCTCGCTAGCCGTGGAGCGGCACGCTCATCTGATTCAGCTATATCTCATGGTTGAGTTGGGCTACGACCTACCGGATTTGGACGAGCTGTTGCTGTGGGCGTCACGAAATCCAAATCCACACAGGCAACGGCTACGCAGCCAGGTTGAATCGGGTGAGTTCAGCTTTGCTCGCCACTAAACTAGAACGGATGGTTCGGAAGGTCAAGGTTGTTTAGCGCTCACTCGCATCAAGGCACACAATACACAAGAAACAGAAGCTCACCGCGCCAGCGACACGAAGACGGTTTTCAGTAAAACGAACGCATTGAGCCCAGAACGACTGGGAGACGCCTCGATCCGGAATCTTTCAAACGTTTCAACGTCGATGGCCGCCCAGAGTTAAATCCCCACGCGATCGAGATCTAGGACGAGACCTGCGAAATATAGAAACGCGCCCCAGGCGCACTCTTCCGTCGGAATGTCCTTACGAGAAAACATTTCTATCTCGGACACCTCATTCACAATGTGGTCGTGTGTGGATTTTCGTTAGGGATAGATATGATTGGAGGAGAGCTGTCGTGAGTGATGACACACCTGATACTCAGAGCGTAGTAGCTCGTCTGAAACTCCAACTCACACGACTCAAGAACGACAGTCTCTTCCGGAGCGGGTCTTTGCTGGTCGCTACAGGGCTGCTATCAGGAGGGTTGAACTACCTTTTTCAAGTCCTTGTCGGTCGTCTATTGTCTCCGACGAAATACGGCGTCTTTGGGGCGCTATATGGACTGGTCTACCTCCTCACCGTCATTTCTATAGCTGTTGGTTATTGTGCCACACGTTATGTTGCAATTCTCAACGCAGATCACCGTCTAGACTTTATGCGCGGGTTCACACTACGGGTCGCAGCCCTTGCGGCTATAGTCTTTACTTTGTTACTCATCATTGCGCCTTTATTAGCGGATTTCCTCCATTTGTCTGACCCAAAACTAGTGGTCCTTGTGGCTGCCACATTAGCTGGCGGGCTATTTCTTGAACTCGGCGCAGGATATGTCAAAGGACTACAGCATTTCCGAACTATGGCTAGTTTCGAAATAGCTGAAGCCGTTTTCAAGTTGGTTGCCGGTGTCGGACTCGTCATATTAGGAGCAGGGGTCTATGGTGCTATTGGTGGGGTCGTCGTCGCAATCTTAACCGTCGTCCTCGGCTATGGGTGGCATCTCCGTAAACTACTCCGGAACAGCGGCCAATCGGCGTTCGACCGATATAACGACGTGTATCGGTACGCAATGCCAGCTCTTCTTGTCGGCTTCTGTGCGACAGTGCCGACCAATGGAGACGTCGTACTGGTCAGGCACTTGTTCACTCCCGTAGAGGCGGGGTACTATGCCGCAATTGCCGTATTCGGTAAGGTGCTTGTCTTCCTTCCAGGCGGCGTCACAGCCGCTCTGTTCCCCAAAGCCGCATCGCAGGACGATGGCGACGCTCAGCGGACGCTTCTTTTCCGTGCCCTCGCCTATACTGGAGTTCCGCTTGTACTCGTGATAATGATTTTCGTCATAATTCCTGGAGTCCTCGTGGATCTTTTATTCGGTCCTGAATACCGTCCTGCTGCGGAACTGTTACCCTGGTATGGGGCCGCAATGGGTGTCTTCGCCCTCAATAGCGTCCTTCTCAAGTACTTGCTCGCTTGTAGACGTACTCGCCTGGTCTGGCTATATGCCATCGTTACCGTGCTAGAACTTCTCGGAATTTTCCTGTTCGCAGATTCCTTACTTGGGGCTGTACACCTTCTTCTCGTTGCTAACGGATCATTATTCATCATCGGTCTGGTTGGTGTCATCACAGTGGATAATTTCCTTGGTGGAGCCGATAGTGATTAATCAGCATCAATTGAGAATGCCAATTGATCACTAAATCCACCAATATACACTTTAAGACCAGAACAGCTGTGTTTTTGATTTGGCTTGTCTTAACGCGGCAGATGCTGTTTATGGCATAGTATAACAAATTGGTATGGGGAGATATCTTTCCTTGATCATCGTTAGGTGATGCCACGACGGTGAATTCACCGTCGTAGTTGGGTCCCTTCGACGATCACTACAACTATGTCCGACGGCAAGCCCACGGCCGAGCCTAGGCTCGGCCAATGTGTATGGAAAGTGTCATTATTACTACTGAGTGGATTGATAGCTGCTGTAGTCAAAAATGAACAAATCGAAACGGGAATAGGACAACTAGCAGCTCAATTCCAGGGGGAGAACGGGAATAGAAGGCAGGTGATGGTTCCTTGACCCGGTTGTTCGGCTTCTTGAATGCCTATACGGACAGTATTACCGGTGGGGATGTCTGGTTCATTGAGGTTCTCAAGCGGCTACCTGCGACAGCTGACCTAACCGTCGTCACTTCTGCACTTGGGCGTGAGACCTGTCTGGAACGGGGATTGGACCGCGCCGACTACCTTATCACAACCAGTGAATCAGAAGTCAATGACATATACTCGCTCTACCTGAAGCGGATACGAGCCGCAATCCGGCTAGATCTCGATACGGATCCAGAGGATATTCTATTCGCCAGTTCCGTATTCCTTCCCGATGTCGTCCCCCTGCTCAATAGTTCAGGTCGTAGGTGCGCCATCTACCATATGCAAACACCCGGGCCCCTAGCAGGACTACGTCCCGGATTTGATCTAGATCTTTCTCCCTCGCAGTACGTCGCTCGCACTGCGAACTGGGTAAACGAGGCGATTTCTACACGACTACTTCGCAGAGTAGCAGATCTGATGCTCGTGCTTCCTACCACCCGTGGTGATCTTCTAAATGCGGGTTTCCCGGCTGATATGATTACAACGACCTTGAATGGCGTCGATCTTAACCTAATCGAGGATATAGAGCCAGCGAATGAGCAGTATGATGCCTGCTGGGTTGGTCGTATGCACCCTCAAAAGGGCGTTCACGATCTGCTCTCCATCTGGGATCGAGTTGTCGCAGATCTGCCCGACGCTCAGTTAGCGCTTATTGGACGCGGGACCGAATCGCTAGCCGACGATGTCGCTCGTGCCGGTCTGAGCCACAACGTTGATTTACTTGGATATCTCTCCGAAACCGAGAAGTTTGCAACACTGAAAGCCAGTAGAGCGTTCATTCTACCAAGTTACTACGAGTCATTTGGAATTGTGGCGATGGAGGCCGCCGCCTGTGGCCTTCCCATCTTCGCCTACGACCTCCCCGACCTCCGGACAATCTACGGCAATCGGTTGGTGTACGTCCCAAGAGGGGACACCCAGACTTTGGCACGACGACTTAGCTCGACACTCGATAGTCCAGAACAACTGGCCCAATTGGCCGTCAATAGAGAATTTGTCTCACGTTTCGACTGGGACCATATTGCAGAGAACTTGAACGCGACGTTGTTGCCTGACCATCTCACGAAGAGAGGTAAGTCTGATGGATAACTCTCAATCTAACGAAACCCCAGATTCCGAGGTAGAGCCGGCAGGGGAGACGGATTCAGAGAACCCATCTGACGGTGGAGAGAAACGCCGCTCGCTGGGCTTAAAAAAATGGCTTAAATCCCTTCCTAGAAGGAAAGCTCAATCCGTACTCCTGTTCGCACTCGTTGGTATTCTCTCCGTGCGCAACTTGTTGGCTACGCCATTGACTATTGGTATGCGACATGACTGGGCGATTCCCCCATATTCGGGACAAATCGCTCGCCAACTTGGCGAGACTTTCACATCGTGGAACAGTATCACCGCTCAACCAGTAGTTTACCCAACACTAAACTATTTCAAAATGATTGAGGCTTTGCTGGCTGTCGCTGTTGCTGGCAATGGAGCAGTGTTGACGAAGTTACTTATCGCCTTCCTGCTCGCCATCGGTGGAATTGGAACTTTCTGGTTCTGTTACACTATCGGAATTGACTTTCGGGCTGCTATTATCGCGGGTCTTGTTCTCACGCTCGGACCATTAACGTTTAACAAAGTCGTAGCTGGCCACTATCTCTACCTTTTTTCGTACGCGCTGACACCGATCATTCTAACGTTAGCACTCCGTGGTGTTGGCGCTGTCTCCTATAAGAACGGGACACAGGAAGACCGACATACAGTAAACTCACCAGGCATCGATCAAGTATCGTTACTGGTTGGGGCCGTCATATATGGTGTCGCCTGGGCTCAGTTCCAGTTTGCTGTACTGATTCCCGGTTTGCTCATATTGTTCGTCCCGGCACTACTCCTCGGCCGCACTGAATTAAGTCACCGTCACGTCCTCAGTCGGACTTTCGGTCTCCTTGGTCTGTATATCGCTATTGGATTACTGATGCAAGCCTACTGGGTCCTCTCATTCCTGTTTCCGAGCGGTTCCTCCGTCCCATTGGATCGTATCGCTCCACTCACTTACTATGAAATCCGCAATGCCCCCGCGCTCGGTGAGGCACTGGTCGCCATCGGTTACTCTCATCCATATGATTACACGAGACTTGCAGAGAGGATGCTTTCGCCGTGGGTTCTTCCACTCCTGTACCTACAGGCTGCGGTCGCAGTTGCTGGGCTCGCTGTCCGCCGATATCGATCGGTCGCCGTCCCGGCTGCACTGTCAATGCTTGCTGGTTTATTTTTCCTACCTGCGGTAAATGGACCCCTCGGAAACGCGTGGGCAACTATTTATCTCTCAATCCCACCGATGCGATTATTTCGGGAAGTCTACCACTTTGCGGCACTCATTGGGCTACCAACTGCCGTCCTCTTCGGTATCGCAATAGACGGCGGACTACGGATAACGAGGTCTAGACGCCAGGAGATCGGGGTCATCGCCCTCGCTACTATCGTCGTACTTGCAGCAGGCACTCCAGTGCTGAGCGGTGATTTCCTCGGACAGACACAGACCTACCAGTATCCAGATGGGACCCGCACGACATATGAAAGCCTCACAGCGGCCGACGATAAGGGCCGGACACTCTATTTGCCGTCCGCTCAGCCAATCCAATACCCAGGCCAGCGATATCCGGGGATAGACCCGTTGATCAAGCAGTCACCGAGGCCGACATTTACTCAAGAAGTGCTCCGTAACGATCATCTTGATCGTTACGGCGAGTATGCGACCTTATTAGCCCGACAGGGCCATACTGACGACGCTGGTATCCTTTTAAAAACAATCGGTACCGATCGAGTAGTTGTTCGCAAGACAGTAGAGAGTCGGTATCTGTACTTTGTGGAGTCGACTTACGAAGAACGCCAGATATGGTCGGGAGAATTCGCTCCCAAGTTCACATCAAGTGACGAGTTCGAGACTATGAGGGAAGCCGACAACATCACGATATTCCGTCCGCGGGACGCTTCCCCTTTCGTCGCAGCTCACGGCCCGCCGACAGCTGTTATCGGAGACCTGCGGACAGTCGCCGAACTTGGCCGTGCGGCCGACCCCATAGTTTTCGTTCCGTCAGCGGGCGTCTCACCAGAGGATACTGTTGACCGGGCGGATGCAGTAATTATTGACGGCGATGTTCCCCCATCTTTAGGAACCTCAGACGCTGTTCAAGTGACATTTCCCGCTAAGGGAATTGACCCGCGTGAGGGCTGGAGTCCAGTTCGATACGCTTGGTGGCGAGTGGACGCCATTGCAGCTCAGACGCATCACTACGGTTCCACAACAGTGATGACAAGTTCCTACGACAACATTTCTGGCGAAGTAGAGCCAACGCCCAAGGATCTCATTGCAAACTGGTCATTCGAAGAAAAGGATGACTACGACGCGTGGAATCAGGCCACTGGACGGTACGGGTTTCAATCCGAGCAGTCACTTTCCACAACGAATGGCACTCTTAAAGCGGAGTTGTCTGCCATCCAACCTGGGTGGGCACTAATCCGGTCTCCGAGTGTCCCTATTAACGCTACTGATCCCCACAGAATCGCAGTATCGATAGAGGGATCTCCGGCCCATAATGTTCATATGAAGGTTGCTGAACTAGATTCTGATGGCGATATACTGGGCCGAGAACGAATCCTGACGGTAGGTGATGGGCAGTTTGACAAGGATCACCTCACTGCAGAGTACCGACCGCGGAGTGCCTCCACGACAGCACTCCGTATCGAAATCTGGCATGGGGCCGAGACGCCCTATTCCCTTCCTAACCAAGTTCGGATAGACGACGTTCAGGTTCATAATATGGGCGACTACTCACGCCCAGTGACGACGACTGCGACGGCAACAGTGGACGATGCTGGTCCCTACAACGCGTTTATGCGGCACTACAGTGGGCAGCAGGGTGGTAGCCTAACTATCTCAGTTGGGGATAAGCAGACCACCCTCGATACTGACGGTGGCCCCGGGCGCTTCAAGTGGACATCCCTAGGTACGATTAATCTCTCGTCAGGAGATCACGAGATCCAGCTGACAAACGACCGAGGAACAAACTCTGTAAGCGAGGTCGTGCTAGTTCCAGCAGCTTTGACCCCCTCGTTTGACGATGCTCTGGCAAATAAACGGGTAGTCTACCCTCTCAGCGCTGAGACAGATCTGGTCCAGCGTGGTGGGACCAATACGACTGCCGAAGGTGTAGTTCGGTACAACTTTGATGGCCAATCTGAGGGGCCCGTCGATATCGTCCGCGGTGGGACCTATCGGCTCGTCCTGCGTGGGGAGGGGCCACTCTACACTATGATCGACGGCGAACGGATCTCCCTCAAGTCGCACGGGGATGGAGCTCAAGTCGCCAGTGTTAATCTCGCTCCTGGCAAACACAGGGTTACTGTCGGTGCAACTGCCAGGCCAGTCGCGAACGTTACTGTCGACTCTAGAAATGTCTCTGATCCCTTCTGGTCGTCCTATTCTGCAAGTGAGAGCGACGACGTCCCTAGGGACGGAGAGAGTCTCCGAGTCGAGACTGATAGTACGGAGACCGGCCGGTGGAGCTTCGTCAGGACAGCCGCGATTCCCGTGAACCCAGGAGAGCAGTACGGTGTCGAAACAAAAATGAAACTCTCAAACACTGTTCAGAGCCACATCAACGTAGAAGGGTATGATCCGGGTTCTGACAGCTGGCGGTTGATCAGCCAAGTACCTACAGGACGAGACGGGACTACCGGCTGGCAGACTTACCGCGACACTGTAGCAATCCCTGATGACGTGACGAGGATCCGATTTGCCTTGAACGCTGGGTGGCAGCAATCCCCCGCCCGCGGACCTGCTGTGACCTGGTTTGCAAACGCAACCCTCTACCGTGCTACCGAAACGCGGCTTACATCAGCGTTCTTATATAAAAACCCAACGGCAGGTAAGCCAATTGACTCGTCGGCACCTCCAACCCTCCGTTCACTATTAGGCGGTAAGGCAGGGGAGGGGCCCGGTGATGAGCCAACTTCCGCAACAGTTAGCGACGTTGAGCGCGTAAGCGAGACACGCTGGGAGGTAAAGGTTGAGGCCAATCGGTCCTTTATGCTTACTTTTGGGGAGGCCTATGACCCACGCTGGCTTGCGGAGGTCAAGGCCCCGGATGGGACCGTACAAACACTCCAACCCGAGCCGGTTTCCGGCGCAATCGACGGCTATTGGATCGATTATAAGGGGTCTGGCGAATACACGGTGACGCTTCGCTATCTCCCGCAACGACAATTCCTTATGGGGGGTCTGGTGTCGGCATTGACACTACTTTCACTCATCGGGTACATCGGATGGAAAGTTCGTCGGAGAGAATAACGATGGAAGCTACGGTGCCGATATTGCGGACTATACAACGATGAATAGAGCAAAATGATACTGTCGGACAGAACTACGTGAAAATCATCGGCACCCCGTGGGTGCCAATATGATTCACGAACTGTTGTCCGACAGTATGAACAGTGAGGTGAAAGCAGGACTGGCTCTATACGAGTGGATTGTCTGCAATTAGGATTCAACTCCCTGGAATAACCTTTCTAGAAAACTTGAACCTGTAGATTTACCGTATCTTGGGTAGAGCAAACTTTAGTTAATTTACTCTTTCTGAGGCATCTCTTTTTTCCTCTTCATTCCAGTTCCGGTCACCGAAAACAGCCGTATGAAAGGTGTCGGAAGCTTGTGACCAAGTGTACTCCTCCGCGTGATTTCGTGCATTCTCCCCTAAGCTCTGTCGTAGTTTGTCGTTCTGGAGTAATTCCCTAACTGCATTAGTCATTGATTCTACAGAGGGCTTACAGAGAACCCCAGTCTCCCCGTCAATGACAGAGTCACGGAGACCCGGAACGTCATAACCAACGACTGGAGTCCCTTGGGCGTTTGCCTCAATGACGGTGATTCCCCACCCCTCCTTTCGCGAGGCGATGCAAAACAGATCCGCCTGGGCTAAGAGTCGGCGTTTAGTTGGCTTGTCGACGAACCCATGGAATGTTACTCGGTCGTTAAGGCCCCATTCGGTGACAAGAGTACGCAGTTCGCCGAGGTGGTCACCGGTTCCAGCAACATCAAGCTGCAAATTGGGGAATTCGCCCCTGAGGCGTTTAACGACCGACACAACATCGTCGATATGTTTATGTCGCCGTACACGACCGAGGTAAAGCAGTCGATGTCCGTCATCAGAGGTGTTGGTGTCGAAGTTTTCACCTGAATCTGACATAAGTAACGTATCATCAATGCCGTTGTGGACGACCGACCGGACATAAAGGCCCATTTGTTCAAGTTCGGCTCTGGTCGACGCTGAGACGGTGAGAAAGGGGACAGATCTGTAGAAGAGCGGTATTGACCGCTCTGCGAGCCATGCTACGGCCCCCAGAGGAGCTGGCAACTCCTCGAAGAAGATGTGGTCGGTGATATGATGTTCGATGGCTGTGAGGCGGCTCCCAACGTATAGTGGCGTAAAGACTGGAACTGCAGTGATATTTTCAATGACTACATCAAATGAATCTCGGCGGGCAAGCCGTTTGTATGCGAGGGGGACGCGAGGAAAGAACGTATATAGAGATCCAACTCGGTGAATGGTGATGCCGTCACGATTTTCCTCAGACGGGAGCCCCTCTCCGCCACAGCAAAGCATAGTAACGTTGACGCCTCGATCCACCAGTCGTGAGCAGATTTCGTGGAGAAACCGTTCTTCGCCTCCTGAGCGTGAATGGCGAAGATCGCGCCAGGT